>DASZQC010000137.1:0-8264 GCA_035549815.1 Dongiaceae bacterium | reverse complement strand
CCGATCTTCCGCGACTATGACAAGTCGCAGATCTCCAAGACCTCGGCCATCTGCGTCGACATGCTGCGGGGCGAGGATGGCTTGGACAAGATCCTGAAAATGGTCCGCGCCGCCTTGCCGGAAAAATTGCGCGAAACCGCCTATGCGCTCGCCTGCGACGTCGCCGCCGCCGACGGCAAGGTGACGGTCGAGGAATCGCGGCTCCTGGACATGATCCGCTACGAACTGCAGATCGGCAAACTGGTCGCCGCGGCGATCGAGCGCGGCGCGCGGGCGCGGCATCTGACACTGTAGAGAGCTCTCGCCACACACTCGTTCGTCATCCCGGCCGAGCAACGCGAGCGCCGGGATCCACTGTGCCACCGCAAGAGCGGGGCGTGCATGCGCACGTTCCAGCGGCGGATGAATGGACCCCGGCGCAAGAGGCCGGGGTGACGGGTGGAGTGGATTGTGTCGGCGTGCTTCCTACGCCGGCTGCGTCTTCGCGTAGTCGAAATAGAGTTCGCGGGCCTTGCGATAGACCGGGCCGGGCTGGAAGTCGCGCTGCTCATAGCGCGTGATCGGCAGCACCTTGGCGTAATTGCCGGTGGAAAACATCTCGTCGCATTCGTCGAGGTCCTTCGGCGTCAGGTCGCGCTCTTCCGCCTTGATGCCGTTCTCGCGCAACAGCTTCAGCACGCGCTGCCGGGTGATGCCGTTCAGGAACGTGCCGTTCGGCCGCGGCGTCAGCGCCACGCCGTCCTTCACGATCCACAGATTGGCGCCGGAGAATTCGGCGACGAAACCGTCGGGGCCGATCATCACCGCCTCGTCGTAGCCGCGGCTCTTGGCCTCGCCTTGGGCGCGGCCGGCCTGGGCATAGAGCGCCACGGCTTTCGCGTCGGTCGGCGCCATGTCGGGGCCGGGGCGGCGGAACTTCGACAGGCAGGCCGACATCGGGCCCGGCTGCGGCAGCGGCGTCAGGCTGATGGAGATGACGATGCGCGTCGAATCCGCGTCGGGGATCAGGCCGCCCGTCTCCGCCCACATGAAGGGCCGCAGATAAAGCGGCGCGCCGGCGGGGAATTTCTTGATGCCCTCGCGCAGCTTGGCCTCGATCTCCTTGGCGCTCATCGGCGACTTCATGCCGAGATTGGCGGCGGAACGCACCGCGCGCGCGCAATGCAGATCGAGATCCGGCGCATAGCCGTCAAAGGCGCGCGCTCCGTCGAAGATCGCGGCACCCAGCCAGATCGCCTGGTCCCACGCTTTCATCACCAGCGGATCGCCTTCGACCCACTTGCCGTCCATCCATGTCAGCTTGTCCACGATTCCGATCCTTGCGCTGCGTCTTCGCTCCCAGGGGGCGCGACCAGGGGCGCGAGCATAGCGGCGACGGATGATTTGCGCGAGATTGCGAACGTTCGGAAAAGCGGCGAAATGCGTCTCGGTACAAGTCCCGAATGAATCGGGTCGCCGAAACGAAACGGGCGACCGGCCTGCGCCGATCGCCCGCTCCCCAAGGTCGGCGTCGCCGACGTCTATCTCATTGGCTGGCCCAGACGACGCGGGCGATCCAGCGGATCTCGGAATTCTTCAGGAACGAGCCCGCCGCGCTGTTGGTCGGCGATTCCAGGTACAGGCCCTCGGCCTCCTGGCGGCCGACGCGGCGCAGCAGCACCGTGCCGGAGGCGGCGCCGACCACGATGCGGTCGCCGCGGCGCACTTCCGCTTCCGGCGAGGCGATGATCAGGTCACCGTCGCGATAGACGGGGTCGAAGTCGTGGCCGTTGATCTCGATGGCGAAGGCGGAGCGGTCGACGATGCCGGGCGCGTTCACGCGGCCCCAGGCGCCGCCGGTCGGATGACCGTTCGGGTCGAAGCAGTTCTCCGACGACAGGCGCGCCAGCGCCACCACCGGGATCGACTTGCCGACGGCACCCCGGCCGGCCAGCTTGCCGCCCTGGAAGTTCGGGCCTTCGCCGCTGCCCGGCGCGCCGGTCAGGGTGACAAAGCTGGCGAAGCTCTCGCCGGTGACGGTCAGGATCTTGGCGACGGATTCGGTGGAGGGCCAGCGCGGGCGGCCTTCGCGGGTGATTCGCTTGCTGGGGTTGAAGGCGGTGGGATCCAGGCCGGCGCGGCGCGCCAGGCCCGACGCAGACAGGCCATGCTTGGCCGCCAGCCGATCGATGCCGCGCCAGACGTCCGCATGTTGCAGCATGGGAACCAGGCCTGGCCGCTGGCCGGCCTCGGCGCTGCGATCCTGCGTCCTGTCGGCTGTCGCTGTCAGCATGGATTCCTCCCGCGGTGATCCAGGTGTTGATGGCTTAACATTGGCTTATATCAGGCTGTTAGAGCCCGACCGAGCCTCAATGTAGACTCATCCAAACAGAAAATATTCTGATCTTCGGTATAGGTAGGACCGGCCAAAAGCAGTAGATCGGGCGGGCGCGGAGGCGGTTTTGCCGACAACGGCAAGCTGTTATAGAGGGCGCAGGGGGCCGTCGGGGCAACACCAAATGGATGTATTTGCAGCACTTATGCCGGTACTGCGGCTGCTGCCGCCGGAAACGGCGCATCGGCTGGCAATCCAGGCGTTGCGCTGGGGTCTGGCGCCGGCCGAGTGGGACGCGGATGATCCCCGCCTTTCGGTCACGGCCTTTGGCCTGCGCTTCCCCAATCCGGTCGGCCTGGCCGCAGGCTTCGACAAGAACGCAGAGGCTTGGCGGCCCGCCCGCCGTCTCGGCTTCGGCTTCGTGGAAGTCGGCAGCGTCACGCCGCGCCCGCAACCCGGCAATCCGCGGCCGCGCCTGTTCCGCCTCACGCAGGAGCGGGCGATCATCAACCGCATGGGCTTCAACAACGCGGGCGTCGAGGCGATGGCCGCGCGCCTCCGCGGTCGCGATTCCCGCAAGCGCGCCGGCATCCTCGGCATCAATCTCGGTAAGAATAAGGAAACCCAGGACGCCGCTGCCGATTATGAGATCGGTGCGCGCCGCCTGGGCCCGCTCGCCGACTATGTCGTGATCAACGTCTCGTCACCCAACACGCCTGGCCTGCGCGCCCTGCAGGGCAAGGCGCCGCTGCAGGACCTGATCGGCCGCACGCATCAGGCGCTGCTTGCCGCCTGTCCCGGGAAAGCGCCGCCGCTCTTGCTGAAGATCGCGCCGGATCTGACCGACCAGGATCTCGAAGACATCGCCGAGGTGGCGCTGCAAGGCGCACTGGCCGGCCTCATCGTCACCAACACCACGATCGCGCGGCCCGGAGGCCTGGACCCGCGCTACGCGAAAGAGGCGGGGGGCTTGAGCGGCTGGCCGCTCTTCGCGCCCTCGACCGAGATCCTTCGGCGGCTCTATCGCCTGACCCAGGGCAGGCTGCCGCTGATCGGCGTCGGTGGCATATCGAGCGGCGCCGACGCCTACGCCAAGATCCGCGCCGGCGCCACCTTGGTGCAGCTTTACTCGGCGCTGGTCTATGAGGGGCCGGGGCTGGTGCGCCGCATCAAGCGCGACCTGCTCGCCTGCCTGGAGCGCGATGGCCTCGGCTCGATCTCAGCGGCGATCGGCCTGGATCACCGCTGAGATTCAGAGCCCGGCTCAGGCCGCTTTCACTTGGGTCAGGAACGTCTGCACCAGCTCATCCAGCGTCGCCGATTGCCTGGCGAGTTCGCTGGCCGACTGACGCACCGATCCGGCCGCCTCGCTGCTTTCTTGCGCCGCGCTGCTCACCCGCACGATGTTCTGGGTGACTTCCTCCGTGCCCTGGGCCGCCTGCTCGACGTTGCGGGCGATCTCTTGCGTTGCCGCTGTCTGCTCCTCGATCGCCGCTGCGATGGCGGCGGAGACTTCGTGGCTGCGCCGGATGGTCTGCGAGATCTGGCCGATAGCTTGCGCTGCGGTGCTGCTGGAACTCTGCACGTCGCTGATCTGCTGCGAGATGTCCTCGGTCGCGCGCGCGGTCTGCTGCGCCAGGCTCTTTACCTCGCTGGCGACCACGGCGAAGCCGCGGCCCGCCTCACCGGCGCGCGCCGCCTCGATCGTGGCGTTGAGCGCCAGCAGGTTGGTCTGGTTGGCGATGTCCTGGATGAGGGTGACGACCTGGCCGATCCGGTCCGTGACGCCGACCAGCCCGGTCACCACCTCGCCGGTTTTGCCGGCCTCGGTCACCGCCTCTTCGGCGATCTTGGTCGACATTGCCACCTGGGAGCCGATCTCGCCGATCGAGGCATTCAGCTCCTCGGTCGCGGCGGCGACGGTCTGCACGTTGGACGACGCCTCGGTGGCGCCGACGGAGCAGGCCTGCGCGCCCTCGGTGACCGCCTGGGCGGATTGGGCCATCGACGCGGCGGTGCGCTCCATGACTTCGACCGCGCTGTTCACGGCGCGCAGCGCCTGGGCCACATCGCGATTGAAGTTCTGGGTCAGGGTGGTGAGGGTCTCGGCCCGCGCCAGTTGCGCGCGCTGCGCCGCCGCCTGTTCCTCGGCCAGGCGCTGCGCTTCCAGCATGGAGTTTTTGAATACCTCCACGCTCTTCGCCATCTGGCCGATTTCGTTGCTGTAGTCGGTCGCCGGAATAATTGCGTCCTTCTGGCCGCCGGACAAAGCCAGCATGGTGCCGGTCATGGCGCTGATCGGCGCCACCACGCGCCGGCCGATATAAGCGGCGACCAGAAAGGCAACGATCGCGGTCAGCACAATGGCACCGAACACGATCACGCGGGTCTGTGCGTTGAGCGCCGCCGCCTGCTCGGTTGCGGCCTGGAAATCTCCGCCGATCCGCTTGGTCAGGTCCTGCAGCACCGGATCGACCTTGGCGAAGCTGTCGGACAGCGCCTTCTCCTCGCCGATCACCGACAAGCGGGCCTGGGACATGGCCCGGAAATCGGCGCCATAGGAAGCGATCAGGCCGGAAATCTCCGTGCGGTCGGCATCGCCCGTGGGCGACGTCGCCAGGTCTTGCAGGAAGGCCTCGATCCCCTTGGCATGCGACTCGATATATTTCGGGTCGAGGCGCAGCAGGAAGTCCTTTTCATGCCGGCGCAGGGTGAGCATGTCGATGACAAGCCGGTCCTGCGACAGGGCTTTCAGTTTCTCCTCCGCCGCGTGGACGGAGGCGCGCAGCTTGCCACGCAATCCGTCTTCGTCGGTCAGGCCGATCGCGGTCCAGGCCGTGACGACCTTCTTGAAGGCGGCGACATATTCGGCGAATCGCGCCGCGACCTCAGCGATGCCCGGCGCCAATGCGCCTGCGCTATCCGCGCTCTTCAGCGCGTCGAGCTTCTGCTGGATGGCGGCGACCACCTTCGCGTGGTCCTGCGCGTATTCGTCCTTCAGACGCAGCAGGAAATCCTTTTCGCGCCGGCGCGCATTCAAGAACTCGTAGCGCAGGTCCTGCGCGATGATCTGGGTGCCGGTGGCGTGGTCGGCGCTCTGCTGCGTGGTCGCACGACGGCCGTCGGCGATCAGGTACGAGGCGATGATGGCGAGGAAGCCGATCAATGCCACGAGGCTCACCAACTGGATCTGCCAGAAGATGCGGAGGGACTTGAGATTGAGCATGGAAAGTCTCTGCGAAGGGGCCAGGTCTTGTTTTTGCGGGGAGGATGGCCTCTCCCGCATCATCAGTATTCCTGATCAACAACTATTAAGAAGTTGATAAAACTTTTACGATTCGGACGAAGCTATTGACTCAGCCGTTTAATCCGGCATTAACCAAACCGGGGATACCAATCGGCTTGAAATGTCGGGATTTCGCCGCCTGTTGCCGTGCCTGATCTACGTGGTGCCCGCCGCAATCGTGGCGTTCGGGTTTCCGCGCTATTTCCCCGCGCTCACGCCGATGAATGCGCTGCTGTTCGGCATCATGGTCGGGCTGGCCGGCGCCGTGCTGCATCTGGCCTTTGCGCTGAGCGAGGCGCAGCGCATCACCCGCAGCCGCATCTCCGGTGCGCTCGAGGCCCTGTCGCATGGCGAGCGCATGCAACGCCGCCTGGAAGGCGAGCTGGCGCAGATGCGCCATGCCCTGATCGATTTGCAATCGCGCCCGGCGCAGGATGTCGGCGAGGTGGTGGCCGAGGTGAAGGTGCTGCAGTCGCTGATCGAGCGGCTCTATAGCGCGCGCAGCGGCACCTCCGGCATCGCCGCGGCGCCAATTCCCGCGCAGTCGCCGGCTGCGCCGCCCGCCGCGGCGCCGCAACCGATCACCAATCCCGCCGGCGGCGCGCCCGCCGTGCCGCCGCCGCAACCGCCCCAGCCGGCCAACCCGAACGCCGCCGCCGGCTCGCTGCCGATGCCGCCGATCGCCGAAGGGCTGAACGAGCAGAATATCCTCGACCTCGTGCGCGAAGGCCTGCGCGAGAATGCGGTGGAGCTGGCGCTGCAACCGATCGTCAGCCTGCCGCAGCGCAAGCGGCGCTATTTCGAATGCCTGTCGCGCGTGCGCACCGGCGACAGCAAGATCATCGTGCCGGAGCAGTATCTCGACGTCGCCGAGCGCTACGGGCTGCTGGCGGCGATCGACAATCTGCTGCTGTTCCGCTGCATCCAGACCTTGCGGCGCATCCGCAAGAGCAACGCCAATGTCGGCTTTTTCCTGAACATTTCGCCGCACACCTTGGCCGATCGCAGCTTCTTCAAGGACTTCATCCAGTTGATGGCGCAGAACATCGAGCTGGCGCCGGCCTTGGTGTTCGAGTTCCCGCAGCGCTCCTTGGCGCAGGCCGACGATTCGTTGTGGCGCGATCTCGACCGGCTGGCGCAGATGGGTTTCCGCTTCTCCATGGACCAGGTGGCCGATCTCGATATCGATGCCTCCGATTTATCGGCGCGGCATTTCCGCTTCCTGAAATTGGATGCCGGCCGCGTCATGGATGCGGCGCGCCAGGGTCTGTTCGGCGCCGATCCCAAGATGCTGAAGCGCACGCTCGATTCCTACGCCATCGACCTGATCGTCGAGCGCATCGAGACCGAAGGCATGCTACGCGAATTGCTGGATTTGAACATCGATTTCGGGCAAGGCTTCCTGTTCGGCGAGCCGCGCATTGCCAAGAGCGACAGCACCGGCCCGCTGCACTGAGCAACGGTTTCGGATTCTCTCTCTCGTCATGACTCTTCCCACCCGGATCATCGCCACCGAATTCATCCGGGGCCTCGGCGAGATCGTCGCCTCGTACGATGCCTGCATCCTCGATCTCTGGGGTTGCCTGCATGACGGTGTCGCCATCTATCCGACGGCGCTCGATTGCCTGCATCGCCTGAAGGCCGCCGGAAAGACGGCGATCATCCTGTCCAACGCGCCGCGCCGCGTCTCCGATGTGGAGAAGCGCATCGCCGGCATGGGCATCACCCGCGATCTCTATGCGCGGCTGTTCTGCTCCGGGGAGGAGACCTGGCGCGCCATCACCAACCAAGCGATCCCGGAACTGAAAGGCCGCGGCAACAAGACCTTCGCCATCTTCGGTGAACACGACCGCGCCATGCTGACCGACGCCCGCCTGGTGCAAGCAAGGCCGAACGAAGCGGACTTCGTCTATGCCATCGGCGTCGAGACCGGCCGGGAAACCGTCGAAAAGTTCGAGCCCGACCTGCGTATCGCGCTGGAGCGCGGCCTGCCGCTGATCTGCGCCAATCCGGATCTGGTGGTGCATCGCGGCGGCGTCGAGGAAATCTGCGCCGGCGCCATCGCGCTGCGCTACGAGGAGATGGGCGGCAAGGTCGTCTGGTTCGGCAAGCCCTATCCGGCGGTCTATAACCATATCCTTGGCGATTTCGGCCTGGACCCGGCGCGCGTCCTTTGCGTCGGCGATTCACTGCGCACCGACGTGACCGGCGGCCGGGGCATCGGCGCCGGCACTTTGATGACGGTGGGCGGCATCCATCATGCCGAGATCCTCGTAGATGACCGGATAGAGGTGAACCGTTTCGCGGAACTCTGCCGCAAACGGGGCCTCGCGCCGGACTTCGCCATCGCCCATCTGCGCTGGTAGGGTACCGGCCGGCCCGAGTTCTGTGCGGGGCCCGCTGCGGGGTGCTGGATGACCGTGCGGTCGCAAACCTGGGAGTGGAATTTCGACCAGCCGGTTTCGGCGATGTGGCCGCTGCTGGCGGATACGGCGCGTTTCAACGAAGCTGCATCGCTGCCGCGTCACCAGATCACCGAGATCCCGCAGGCCGACGGCTCGGTGCATTACTTCGCCAAGGCGAAAATCGGGCCGTTCCACATCGAATGGCAGGACCGGCCGATCAATTGGGTGACCGGGCAATGGTTCGAGCATACGCGCTGGT
>DASZQC010000136.1:0-8999 GCA_035549815.1 Dongiaceae bacterium | reverse complement strand
GCGCATTGCCGGCCGCGGCGGCGAGGTCGCCATTGCCGGCATCGAGCCGGCCGGGGATCAGGTTCATCGGCGGGCTTGCCAGGAATCCGGCGACGAAGGTATCCGCCGGGTTGCGATAGACCTCCATGGGCGCGCCGACCTGCACGATCTCGCCGTCGCGCATGATGCAGATGCGCTGGCCCATGGTCATGGCTTCGACCTGGTCGTGCGTCACGTGGATGATCGTCGTGCCGAGCTTCTGGTGCAGCTTGATGAGCTCCGTTCGCATGGCGGCGCGCAGCTTGGCATCCAGATTGGAGAGCGGCTCATCCAGCAGGAAGGCCTTCGGTTCGCGGACGAGCGCCCGGCCCAGCGCCACGCGCTGGCGCTGGCCGCCGGAAAGATGTGCCGGCTTGCGCTTCAAGAGCTCGCCGATGCCGAGCATCGCGGCGATGGACGCGATGCGCTGGTCGATTTCCGCCTGCGGCACCTTGCGAAGCTGCAGGCCGAAGGCGAGATTGTCGGCCACGCTCATATGCGGATAGAGCGCGTAATTCTGGAATACGATGGCGATGTTGCGGTCGGCGGGATCGACATCGTTCATCCGTTCGCCGCCGATCTTGAGGGTGCCGCTGGTGATGGATTCCAGCCCGGCGATCATGCGCAAGGTCGTCGACTTCCCACAGCCCGAGGGGCCGAGGAAGATCATGAACTCGCCGTCCTTGATGTCGAGCGAGACGTCACGCACGGCGGCGACGTTGCCGGCATAAACCTTGTTGACGCGATCGAGGGTAATGGCAGCCATATGGGTTCCAGGTTCAGGCGAGCGAGCGCATGTAGCGATAGAGATAGGCGGTGAGGCCGAGGATGATGGCGAGCAGGATGATCGACATGGCCGACGCCTCGCCGATATTCAGGCTCACGAAGGCGGTGCGGTAGATGAAATAACTGACCAGGTCGGTGGAAACGCCCGGCCCGCCGCGGGTCATGATGTAGATGAGGTCATAGGTCTTCACCGCGAAGATCAGGCGGATCAGCAGAGTGACGATGATGACCGGCCGCATCAGCGGCACGGTGATGCGCCAGAAGCTCTGCCAGATGCTGGCGCCGTCGACTCGCGCGGCTTCGTACGGTTCTTTCGGCAGCGCACTCAAACCGGCCAGCAATAGCACGATCATGAACGAGACCTGGTGCCAGATATCGACCATGACCACGGTCCACAAGGCGACACTGGTGCTGCCCAGCCAGTTCACCGGGTCGATGCCGATGGTCGAGAGCAGATAGTTCACGATGCCGAGACTGGGATGCAGGAACATGCGCCAGATGAGGCCGACGATGACCGGGTTCATCAGCAGCGGGCACAGCAGGATGGCATAGTAGATCGGCTTGAAGCGCTCGACACTGTTCAGCATCAGCGCCACCAGGAAGCCGAGCGCGAATTCCAGCAGCACCACGGCGAGGACGAAGAACGCCGTCAGCCAGAGGGTGTGGCGGAATTCCGCCTCGCCCAGCGCCTTGGTGAAATTGTCGATGCCGGTGAAGGTATCGAAGTTCGGCGCGATCAGCGTGTAATCGTGCAGGCTGGTGAACAACGCCCAGAAAACCGGGAACAGGATCACCAGGAACAGCAGCGCAAGGCTGGGCGACGCCATCAGCCAGCCGAACCGCCGGTCCCGGCGGTCGGCCGGTGTCAGTGCGAAGGTGGGCGTGGTGTCGGTCATGCGCGCATTCCCCCGCTCGTCATCACCGGGCCGGCACGTAGTGCCGAGACCCGGTGATCCAAGTTTCTATCCAGCGCGCGGCGATGGACATGGATTGCCGGGTCAAGCCCGGCAATGACGAGGAAATAGGCGTGCATCCTTACTTCAACTTCCCGTCCTTCTTCGCGAGCTCGACGAACTCGGTCTGGATCGCATCCAGCGCGTCCTTCGGCGATTTCTCGCCCGCCACCGCCAGGCTCAATTCGCGGCCCAGCACCTCGACCAATTGCGGGGTGTAGGTGAAGACCGGGAAGTTGTGCGAGGTCAGCAGCATCTGCTTCAGCGCCTGGGCGTAGGGATACTTCTTGTTCACCTCGGCATCGTCGAACACGTCGGTGCGGGTCGGCGAGCCGCCGAGGAGCGCGCGCTTCTTGGCGATCTCCGGGCTCTCGATCCACTTGATGAACTGCCAGGCGGCGTCGGAATTGGGCGAGGATTTCGGAATTGCCCAGCCCCAGGCGCCGTTCAGGCTGCCGCCGGTCTCCGGCGTCGGTCCCGGCACCGGCATGATCTCCACCTTGCCGACTACGGCCGACTTTGCCGGATCGTCATAGGCGGTGCGGAAGAAGTTGTAGGTGATGTAGGAATAGGCCTTGCCCTGGGCCATCACGTTGAAGGCCTCGTCGAAGGAGAAGCTGGCCGAGCCGACCGGGCCGTATTTGTTGATCGCGGTCGCGTACTGCTCCACCGCCTTCACGCCGGCCTCATTGTTGAAGGTCGGGTTCCAGTTGGCGTCGTGATACTCGGCGCCGTTGGCAAACAAATAGTTCGACCATTCCATGGCGATCGGGTCGGGGCGCAGGCCCTGGTTGACCACGCCATGCATGCCGTCCTTGGTGAAGAACTCGACCTGCTTCAGATATTCGTCCCAGGTCTTCGGCACGCCCAGATCCATGCCGTATTTCGCCTTGAAGTCGGCCTGGTTCTTCGGGTCGGCCAAGAGGTCGGTGCGATAGGTCAGGCCCATGGCGTAGTTGTAGAAGGGCAGCATGTAGGTGACGCCGTCGACCTTGCCGACCAGATCCATCAGCGCCGGCACATAGACCGAGGTGTCGAACTTGTCGGCGGCGATGCGCTCATCCAGCGGCTGCAGCCAGCCGGCCTTGGTGAACTCGCCGACCCAGTAGAAGTCGACGACGATGACCGAATAGCTGCCCTTGGGCGCCACGAGCTGCGGCACCAGCTTGGTGTGCATCTCGGCATAGTTGACGACCTCGAGGTTGACCTTGTGGCCGGTCGCCGCCTCGAATTCCGGCACCACCTGCTTGACGAACTCGGTGTCGGGCACGCCTTCCATCAGGATGTTCAGCGTGTCGGCGCTGGCCGGCATGGAGAAGCCGACCGCAACCGCGCTGGCGAGCAGCAATGTGCGCATGTTCATGATTTTGCCTCCGCTTTTGTGACCTGTTGTAAAGCCCACGTTTGACCTCTTCTTTCCCGTCACTTCAGGGCGCCCAGCGACAGGCCCTTGATCAGATGCTTGCGCAGGAACGGCAGCAGCACGAAGACCGGCAGCAGCGACACCACCGTCGCGGCGGCCAGCGGCGCGATCTCCACGCCCGCATGGGTCTCCAGCCCGGCAAGGCCGACCGGCAGGGTCTGCGTGTCCGGCCCGCTCAGGACCAGCGCGAACAGGAACTCGTTCCAGCTCAGGATGAAGCCCAGCAGGCCGGCGGCGAGCAGGCCGGGCGCCGCCACCGGAACCGCGATCTTGATGAAGGCCTGCCAGCGCGTGGCGCCGTCGACGCGCGCCGCCTCTTCCAGCCGCGCCACGTCGCCCTCGAAGAAGGAGACCAGCATCCAGGCCAGGAACGGCAGGCAGATGGTGAGATGCGCGATGATCAGGCCCAATCGGCTCTGCATCAGGCCAGCCGACAGGAACACAACGAACAAAGGCAGCACCAGGATGATCGGCGGCAGCATCTGGCTCGCCAGCACGCCGAGGCGCAGCGTGGCGCCGCCCAGGCTGTAGCGCGCGAACACATAGGCTAAAGCCGTCGCCAGGGGCAGCGAGATCAAGGTCGTCGCCAGCGCCACGATCAGGCTGTTCGTGAACCAGGTGACGAAGGGATAATCGGCGAAGATGGTGACGTAGTTCATCAGGCCGACGGTACCGATCTCCGGCGGGATCTTGTACGCGGTCAGCTTGTCGGTGAGGCTGACGCGCAGGATCCACAGCAGCGGCAGCAGGATGATCGCGGAAAACAGCGCCAGGATGATGTGCGGGACGACGGTTTTCAGCCAGCGCTTCATGCGTCAATCCATCCGCACGCCGCCGGTGACGTTCAGCGCTTCGCCGGTGATGAATCCGGCCAGGTCGCTGGCCAGGAACAGCACCGATTTCGCCACATCCTCCGGCTCTTCCAGCCGGCCCATCGGCGTCTGCGTCACATATTCGTCCACTACCGCCTGCGGGGTCATGTTGCGCAGCTTGGCTTCCCACTGCACTTCGCGCGATTGCATGCCGGTCTTCACGAAGCCGGGGCAGACGCAATTGACGCGGATGCCGTGCGGCGCCATCTCGCGCGCCAGGCCTTGGGTGAAGCCCATGACCGCGAACTTGCTGGCCGAATAATGCGCCAGCCACGGCGCCCCCCATTTGGCGGCGAGCGAGGCGGTGTTGACGATGACGCCCTTGTTTCCCGTCTTCAAGAAATGCCGCACGGCCATCTGGTTGGTCAGGAACACGCCGCGCGCATTGACGTCGAAATTGAAGTCCCATTCCTCGTCGGTCAGGTCGATCACGAGGTTCATGGTGGAGACGCCGGCATTGGCGCAGAGCAGGTCGTAGCCGCCGAAAGCGGCCTCGATCGACGCGAAGGCCTGCACGACACTGGCGCGCTGGCGCACATCGATGGCAAGACCGATAGCGCCGCCGCCAACCTGCCGGGCCGCTTCCGTCGCGCCGGCCTCGTTCAGGTCGGCGATCGCCACCCGCGCCCCGGCACCCGCCAAGGCCTTTGCAATGGCCAGCCCGATGCCGGTGGCGCCGCCCGTCACGATGGCGCGCTTGCCTGAAATGCCTTGCAGCTCAGCCTCCGTCCCTGTCCCGTTTTCGGCTCTGCGCGTTTTACGCTTGGCCGAATGATCATTTTTGATCATTATGATCAGCCATTGCCGCTGCCGCAACCGATTTCATTGATCACAGTCACTGAGCGGAACCGATCATATGTCCCTGCAATCATTCCCAGCCAACGAGCCCGATCTGCCCAATCGCCAGCCCGGCGCCCGCCAGGCGCGCATCCTGGACCTGCTGGCGCGGCAGGGCTTCCTCACCGTCGGCGACATCGCGACCGCCACGCGCATTTCCGAGATCACCGTGCGGCGCGATCTGGCCGAGCTTGCCTTGCGCGGCGCCCTGAAGCGCACCCATGGCGGCGCGATGGCCCTGCGCAACGGACAGGCGGAAATTTTCGACGCCTTCGAGCCGGCCTTCGATGCGCGCCGGCGCCGCAACAATGACGCCAAGGCGGCGATCGCACGCGCCGCGGCGCAACTGGTGAAGACGGGCGTCACCATCGCGCTCGATGTCGGCACCAGCACGCTGGAGCTGGCGCGTTGCCTGGGCGAGGTGGGCGAGATCAAGATCGTCACCAACAATCTGCGCGCCGCCAGCCTGCTGGCGGATTCGCCGCACGCGGTCTATATGCCGGGCGGCAGGGTGCGCGGCAAGGAACTGTCGGTCTATGGCCCGAACGCGGCCACGCAGTTGGGCGATTACTGGTTCGACCTCGCCTTTATCGGCGTCTCCGGCATCACCGAGGCGGGCCTGTTCGACTATTCGCCGGAAGACACCGACATCAAGCGCATCTACATGGCGCGCGCCCGGCAGGTGGTCGTGCTGTGCGACGCGCAGAAATTCGGCCATCTCTCGATGGTCCAGGTGGCGGAGCTTTCCCAGGCGCATGTGCTGGTGACGGATGCGACCCCGCCGGAGGCGATTGCGACCGCCTTAGACAAGGCCAATGTGCGCGTGCTGATCGCACGCGACTAAAAGGTCGTTGCATCATTCATATGCTTATTGTCGCCTGCGCGCTTGTTATCGCGGGGGCGGACATGCACATTTGACGTGCAGCCGCTGGGGGAGCCATGCCGAACATTCCGGACGATATTTTCACCGAACCCGATGCCTCGCCGGACACGCTGGCCAATCTGGGGCCGCTGCGCCGCCTGGCCGGCACCTGGCAGTCCGACCAGGGCGTGGACATCAATCCCAAGGCGGACGGTCCGGAGCGGCGCGTGTTCCGCGAGCATATCCGGATGGAGCCGATCGATTCGCAGGCCAACGGTCCGCAGCTTCTCTATGGCCTGCGCTATCATATCCACATCAACACGCCGGAAGAGGCCATCACCTTCCACGACCAGGTCGGCTATTGGCTGTGGGAGCCGGCGACAGGCCTGATCATGCAGACCATCGCCATTCCGCGCGGGCAAGTGGTCCTGGCGGGCGGAACGGCGAAGCCGGACGATAAGCGCATTTCGGTCGAGGCCCGGCGCGGCGACCCCCGCTTCGGCATCTGCTCGACCACTTTTCTCGATGAGGCGTTCCGCACCGACTATTACCGCATCGACATCACGTTCAACGATGACGATAGCTGGACCTATGTGACGCGCACCGACCTGGCCTTACGCGGCAGCACGCCGCCGTTCGATCACCGCGACACCAACACGTTGCGGCGCGTCGCACAGCCCAAACCGAACCCGCTCTTCGAGCTGATGAAGAGCGGTCAGGCAGACTAGGCCTGCAGCGGCTTCTCGCCGCCGATCTTCCTGGTCATCTGCTGCGCGGCCTCGATCAGGGCCGCCTTGTAGCGGCGATGCTCCTGCAAGCCCTCTTCGCGCGGCGTCAGCAGGCAGAGCGTGGCGACACAGTGGCGCTGCTCGTCATAGACGGCGGCGGCGAAGCAATGGGTGAAGCGACCGCCGGTCCCGTCGCAGGAGAAGAAGCCCTCTGCCCGCGCCTGCGCCACTTCCTTGAGGAACGTGCGTTCCGACAGGCGCTTGCCGTCGGGCAGGTCGAAATCGCCCGCGGGGATCAGCTTCAGGATCTCCGCATCGCTCAGATGCGAAACCAGTACCCGGCCCGACGCGGTCCAGGGCAGCGCCACCGGCTCGCCCACGTCGGAGCTGATTCGGAAGTGCCGCTCGCCCTCCTTCATCTGGGCGACGACATATTTGCGGTTGTCGAGGACGCAGAATTGCGCCGTCTGGCCGGTCACTTCCGACAAATGATCCAGGAAGCCGGAGGCCAAGCGCATCACATCGAAATGGGTCAAATGCGACAGGCCGAACAGATACAGGCGCCGGCCCAGGAACACGCGACCCTCCGCATCGGCGCGGTCCAGGATGCCGCGCGACAGCATCAGACCAACCACGTCATAGGTGGTGGATTTCGGCGCGCCGATGGCAATGGCGATCTCGTTCGGCCGCAAGGGCTTCTTGGAATCGTGCAGGCATTCCAGAATCTCGAAGGCGCGGTCGATGCCGCGCGTGCGCCCGCCCGCATCGGCGACCTCGGCCTGCGGCGCGGCCTTGGCGACACGGGCCGGCGCCGCCCGCTTCGGAGCGGGGCGGCGGCTCTGCGTCGAGGTGGCCTTCTGCGCGCGCGGCATGCTCTCAGCCCTCAGAATTTCGCGTTCTTAAGGAATTCCGCCAGGCGCTGCGATTTCGGCGCCCGGAACAGCTCCTCCGGGGGCCCCTCTTCCTCGATTCGCCCCTGATTCATGAATACCACACGGCCGGAGACTTCGAAGGCGAATTTCATCTCATGCGTGACCAGCAGCATGGTCATGCCGTCCTCGGCCAGGCCTTTGACCACGTTCAGCACCTCGTTGACCAGTTCGGGGTCGAGGGCGGAGGTGACCTCGTCGAACAGCATCACCTTGGGATTCATGGCAACGGCGCGGGCGATGGCGACGCGCTGCTGCTGTCCGCCGGAGAGCTGGCCGGGATAGTGGTTGCGGCGGTCCGCCAGGCCGACCCGGGCCAGCCATTTCTCGGCGGTCGCCACCGCCTCGTCCAGCGGCAGCTTCTTCACCTTGGTCAGGCCCAGCGTGATATTCTTCAGCGCCGACATGTGCGGGAACAGGTTGAACTGCTGGAACACCATGCCGGTCATGGCGCGCTGGCGCGCGATCTCCGCCTCCTTGCGCCGCCTGCGCGGCGGCCCGCTGAGATAGCCGACCTCCTCGCCGTCGATCAGGACGCGGCCCTCGTGGAATTCCTCCAGCAGGTTCACGCACCGCAGCAGCGTGGTCTTGCCCGAGCCGCTGGACCCGATGATGGAGACGACATCGCCGGTCGCCAGTGACAGGTCGACGCCCTTCAGGACCTCGATCTCCTTGAACTTCTTGTGCAGGTTCTGGATCTGCAGGACCGGCTCGGCCATTCACATGCTCTCGATCAGCTTGGCAGCGCCACGCGCCGCTCGACATAACGTCCGGCCCGCTCGATCCCGAAATTGATCAGGAAATAGAGCAGACCGGCGAACAGGTAGAATTCCATGGTCAGGAAGTTGCGGGCGATGATCTCCTTCGCTGTGAGCAGCAGTTCGGCAACGCCGATCACTGACAGCAGCGTCGAGGCCTTCACGATCTCCGTCGCGGTGTTGACCCAGGTTGGCAGCGCCTGGCGCAAGGCCTGCGGCGCCAGCACATAGACGAAGATTTGCGGAAAGGTCAGGCCGATCGCCTTGCCGGCCTCCATCTGCCCGCGCGGCAGGCTCTGCAGCGCGCCGCGCGTCGTCTCGCCCACATGGGTACTGCAGAAGACGGTCAGTGCGAACAGGCCTGCCTGGAACGCCGTCAGATGCACGCCGATTTCGGTCAGCAGATAGAAGCTGGCCAGCACCAGGACGAAGACTGGCGTGCCGCGCACGTAATCGACGAAGATGCGCGCGATGAAGCGCGACACCCGCTCCCCATAGGTCAGGACCAGCCCGACGCCGATGCCGAGCAAGGTGCCGCCTGCGATGGCGAGCAGGGAAATCATGACCGTGATGCCGAGCCCCTTCAGCACCGCCCAGCGAGCAATCCAGAGTTGGAAGAAGAATTCGACCAGCTCCATCATGTCACCGCGGGATCGCCATGCGTTGCTCGAGCCGACGCAGGCCGGCGGCGATCAGATAGCAGGTCGCGACATACATCAGGCTCGCCACCAGCCAGGTTTCGACGATGCGGAAGCTATGCACATTGATCTGGCGCGCATAGAAGGTCAGCTCCGGCACCGCGATGGCGGCCGCCAGCGACGTGTCCTTGAACA
>DASZQC010000135.1:0-6941 GCA_035549815.1 Dongiaceae bacterium | reverse complement strand
AGAAGACGATGAAGATCAGGACGATCGGCGCCATCTGAATCAGGATGTCGCCGCCACCCGCCGTGGCGGCCGGGGCCCCTTGCGCCCAGGCTTCGGAAATGAACATCAAATGGCTCCCTAAGTGCTTGATCCGGCGGCGTTCGCCCTGTCCGGAGGCCCGTCCCAAAATCGGGCGGACTATACAGATCGGAATCCGAATTGCAAATGCCAAGACCCCGGGCGCAACTAGGGCTTGGCCGACCCCGATTTGCCTGATTCGCCTGATCTACCGGGCTTTTTTCGGGGTCGTCAGGCGCTTTTCCGACGCCGCAGCTCGTTCAAGAGCGCTTTGTTGACGAAGCCGTCCTGCGGCCAGCCGATCTCCTTCTGGAAGATCCGCGCCGCCTTGCGCGTCTTCAGACCCAGCACGCCGTCGACCGTGCCGACATCCAGCCCGCGGGCATTCAACAGCGTCTGCAGCTCTTCCCGCTCTTCCAGGCTCAGCGGCTGCTCAGCCACCGGCCACTTACCCGCAAACCGCTGCCCGCCCAGGATGCGGTCGCCCAGATGCGCCACCGACAGCGCATAGCTGGTGGAGTAGTTGTATTTCAGGATGACCTTGAAGTTCTGTGTGATCAGGAAGGCCGGGCCGGTATGGCCCGCCAACACCAGGACCGAGGTGTTGCCTGGCAAGTTGGGGAGCTTGCTGCCGTTGACCTGAGTCACGCCCAGCTTCTGCCAATGGCTGACCGGTTTCACCAGATCGAGCTCCGCTTCTTGGTAAGGGAAGTTGGCCGGCAGCTTCACCTCCATGCCCCAGGGCAAGTTCCGCACCCATCCATCATCGACCAGATGGTTGGCGGCCGACGCCAGGGCATCGGGCAACGAATCCCAAAGATCCGGCGCGCCCGTGCCATCGCGATCCACCGCCAGCGTCAAATAGTTCGACGGCAGGAACTGCGGATGCCCCATGGCGCCGGCCCACGAACCGACCAGGCGCTCCGGCGGCAAATGCTTGCTCGCGACGATGTCCAATGCGGCCAGCAATTCGGTGCAGGCGAAATCCTCGCGCTTCGCGCGATAGCCCAGGTTCGTCAGCGCCTCGAAGACGTTGGTGTCGCCGAAATTGTTGCCGAAATCCGTCTCGATGCCCCAGATGCCCATGATGATGTTGGGCGGCACGCCATAATCCTTCTCGATGCCGGTCAGCAGTGCCTTGTTCTCGGCATATTTCCCCTGGCCGCGCGCCACGCGATCGTCGGACACGGCGCGGTCCAGATAGGTCCAGATCGGCGTCACGAATTCCGGCTGCTTCGAGGCGCGATCGCTGATCTCCGGATTCTCCTGCACGCCGGCAAAGGCGACCTGCACCACCTGCTCGGGCTTGCCGCGATGCACCGCGTAAGACTGGAACTTCGCCACCCACTCCTGATAGCTGACCGCGGAGGTCGGGCACTTGGTTTCGTTGAAGGTATGGAAGTCCACCGGCTTCGGCGCCGGCGCGGCTGCCGCCGTTGGCTGCGTCGGTGTACCGGCGGTCGGTTCCGGTTTCGGCTGCGCCGCGCATCCGGCGAGCGCCACCAAGGTGCCGACCAGCGCCATGCCCAGCGGCCGCCGCAAGTCAGTTCCGCGTCCAGTCCGCTGCCGCATGCCTAAGCCCTTCCAACGCATGTGATTCGCGTCTCAGGATAGGCAAGCGCGCCGCGTTTGTCATCGCCGGCCGACGCCAGAATCGCAGGGGACTCGCGCGGAACTGAATTAAGGCAGGAACCCGGCCACACTCTGCGCCAGATAAACGGTGCCCACTGCCAGCACGAGGCGGCGCGACCAGATCTGGAACGCATTGTTGCTGAAGCGATGCAGCACCGGCTTGGCCAAGGTGGTGCCGCAGACCGCCAGGGCGGCGCACATCACATAGATCCACACCGGCACCTCGAGGCCGGTATCCGCCGCGGTCGGCAGATTGGTCTCTATCCGCGCCGGCGCAACGACGATAAAGGTGAAATAAGCGAACTTGATCGCATGGCCCACGCTCTGCGTCATCGCCTTGGTGGCGACGACCATGCGCCGGTCCATATCCCTCGCCAGGAAGAACATGTCCAGCACCGCACCCGAGACGCCGGCCAAGACATGCAGCGCCATCACCAGCGCGCCGACAAGGACCGGTGCGCCGCGCCTGCGAATGTCCGGTGCATGCGCGCGGGGCATCAGGCGCGCCGCGAACGGCATCACGCCAAGGCACAGATAGACCCATTCCTTCGGCGGCGAGAACTGCACCAGCGCCAGCAGCGCGAACACGATGCCGCTGCCCACCAGGTAGCTCGGCAGGACCCGCCACATGACATGCTGGTACCAGACCGCCGCGCGCCAGCCGTTCGCCGTCATCTGCGTGATCGCGTGCAGGGCCATCGCCGCCGGCACCGGCAGGAAAATCAGCAGCACACCCATCAGGACGAGCCCGCCGATCATGCCGAAAACGCCACTGAGGAACGAGGTGCCGAGCGCGGCGAGCGCCACCAGCACGACGTCAGTCCAATCAAACATGTGGCTAAGGCCCCCGATCGGCGTGGCATCTTCGCAAAGTTCACGTTATTGTCCGCCAATCCTGGGGACCGGGCAAACGCCCAAATCTCAATCTAGGCTCATATTTTCTATGGGTAACGCGATGTGGCTGCCAAGCTTGAAGGGATTGCGCGCGGTTGAATCGGCCCTGCGACTGGGCAGTTTCGCCGCCGCCGCCAAGGAGCTCGGCGTCACCCAGACCGCCATCTCGCGCCTGGTCCGCGACCTGGAGCGGCAATTCGGCCGGCCCCTGTTCCAGCGCCAGGCCAATCAATCGGTGCCGACGCCGCTGGCGCTGGAGATGCAGCAGGGCCTGAGCGACGGCTTCCGCCGCATCGAGAGCACCATCGCGGAGGCGCGCCGCGTGGTCGACGATCCGACCGTGACGCTCGCCGTCGGCCCGACCTTTGCCATCCGCTGGCTGATCCCGCGCCTGACCGAGTTCCACGCCGCCCATCCGGACGCCGATTTGCGCCTAGCCACCACCATCAGCCGCGAGGTGACCCCGGGACCGGAGACCATCGCCGCCATCCGCCTGGGCGAGCCGAACCTGCCCGGCTTCGTCAGCGACGCCTTGTTTCCCGGCCGGCTGATCGTGGTCGCACGGCCGGACATCGCCGTGCGCCTGAAACAGCCGGCGGATCTGGCGCGGCACACGCTGCTCGACGTGCGGCACTCGCCGGAAGATTGGCCGCGCTGGCTGGCGGCGGCGGGCCTGCCCGATCGCGGCCGTTTCCAGACGTTGTCCTTCGATTATTCCGCCTTCGCCATCCAGGCGGCACTCGACGGGCTCGGCGTCGCCCTGGTGCGCGAGCCCTATGTCGCCGACGATCTGCGCGTCGGTCGGCTGGCGACGCCGTTTCCGCTGGCGATCGAGGATCCGGCGCAGCGCTGGCGCCTGATCTATCGGCCGGAAGCGCGCAGTCACGCGACGTTCCGCACCTTCCGCCGCTGGCTGCTGGCCAAGGCAAAGATGCAGACCTGAGCGCGCGAAAACGTCGCTGGCAGGCTTGCAAGGTCGCTGGAAATGCGATTTATCGCACGGGCTGCCGCAATGACGGGATGATGCGGCGCAGCAATCCTGGGGGAACATCTTGGCCTGGTCGCTTCATACGCGTGGTGTCGTGCTGGTTGCCGGCGCCGCCATCGTCTGGAGCACCGGCGGCCTGATGGTCCGCCATGTCGACGAGGGCGCCTGGACCATCGCCTTCTGGCGCGGCGCCTTCGCCGCGATGACTCTGCTCCTCTATCTCGCGATCCGCGACGGCCGGAACACCTTCGCCCTGTTCCGCAACATGGGCTGGCCCGGCCTCGGCGTCGCCGCCTGTTTCGGGTCGGCATCGCTCAGCTTCATCATCGCGCTGCAGCACGCCAGCGTCGCGACCATCCTGTTCATCCAGAGCGCGGCGCCGTTGATCGCCTGCGGCCTCGCCTGGCTGTGGCTGAAGGAACCCATGACCTGGGTGAAGGCGGCGACGATGGCGGCGGCGCTCGCCGGCGTCGCGATCATTGTGTCCGGGCCGGAATCTGCCAGCGGCGTGCAGAACGATGCGCTGGGCATCGCGCTTTCCGTCCTGATCATGATCTCCTTTGCCCTGGCGACGGTGCTGGTGCGGCGCTACAGCCATATCCGCATGGCGCCTGCCACGTGCCTGTCGGCGCTGTGGCTGGTCGTCGTCGGTGCCATTCTCGGCACGCCGCTGACACCCAGCGCCGGCGAGTTCGGCCTGCTGTTCCTGTTCGGCGCGTGCCAGCTCGGCATCGGCTTCATCCTGTTCACCACCGGCGCGCGGCTGATCCCGGCGGGTGAGGCGATCCTGCTGAGCTTGCTGGAATCGATCCTGGCGCCGATCTGGGTCTGGGCCTGGCCGGGCCTGCACGAATATCCCGGCGATCGCGCCTTGATCGGCGGCACGCTGGTGATCGCCGCCGTGATCTGGAACACGCTCAGCGAGATGTCGAATATCAAACGCGTCGCGCCGCCGATCGAATAGCCGCCGCGCATGCCAACCGCCGACCGCATCCCCTGGAACATGGTCGCCCGCGCGCTGCTGCCCTTCGCGCTCGGCTATTTCATGTCCTACCTGTTCCGCGCGGTGAACCAGGTCATCGCGCCGGATTTGATCGCGGAGCTTGGCCTGACGCCCGGTGAATTGGGGCGTCTCACCGCGGCCTATCTCTTCGCCTTCACCCTGTTTCAGTTGCCGCTCGGCATCCTGCTGGATCGCTTCGGTCCGCGCCGCGTGCAGGCCGCGTTGCTGCTCGTCGCGGCGGTCGGCGCGTTGCTGTTCGCGTTCGCGCAGGATTCCTGGTCGCTCACCTTTGCGCGGGGCGTGCTCGGCCTCGGACTTTCCGGCTGCCTGATGTCGGCCTTCAAGGCCAATGCGCTGTGGCTGCCCATGTCGCGTGTCGCGCTCGGCAACGCGACGACGGTGGCGATGGGCGCGCTGGGCGTCGTCGCCGCGACCAGGCCCGCCGACTGGCTGGCGCAGCAGATCGGCTGGCGCCCGATGTTCGACCTGCTCGCCGCCATCACCGTGGCGGTCGCCGCCTTCATCTTCCTCTCGGTGCCAAGGGACGGCAACCGCGCGCAGGGCGAAACGCTCGCCACGCAGTTGCGCGTCATGTCGCGCGTCTTCGCCGATGGCCTGTTCTGGCGCGTGGCGCCGATGGTGGCGGCGCTGTCCGGCACCTTCATCGCGATCCAGACCTTGTGGGCCGGCCGCTGGCTGGTCGATGTCGGCGGCCTCGATCGCACCTCGGCCGCGGAAATTCTCATGCTGATGGCGATCGGTTTCGTCGTTGGTTCGTTGACCACCGGCTGGATCGCCGACCAGGCGCAGCGGCGCGGCTTCACCATCGCGCATGTCGTCGCTGGCTCGTTCCTGATCTTTGCCACCAGCCAGGTGTTGATTCTGCTGAAAGTGCAGATCCATCCGGCGCTGCCCTGGATACTCTTTGGTTTCGCTGGACAGGCCAGCAACCTGGGCTACGCCACGCTCGCCGCGCATTTCGGTCCAGGCACGGCCGGGCGGGCGCAGTCGGCCGCCAATTTGCTCTTGTTCGCAGCGGCTTGGGGCCTGCAATGGGGCATCGGCGCCATGCTCGATTTCTTCCCCGGCGCGTCCGAGGGCGCGGTCGATCCACAAGGTTATCGCTGGGCTTTCGGTCTTGCCCTGGCGCTGCAGATTCTCGCGCTTTACGGCTATCTGCGCACGGATCGCCGGAAACGACCTGCGAAATGACTTTAAAATCCCGGTTTGTGACCATCGGGCGCAGGAAAACCGCCGGTGCGCCATTGGAAACTTAGTCTTGGATGGGTATGCTCGCCGCCATGTCGACGACTCTGACGCAACAATCCGCCCGGTCCCTGCGCGGCGTTAAGCTGTTTGACTGCTTGACCGATGCCGACCTGAAGGCCGTGGAAACACAGTGCCGCTTTCGCTCCTATGCCAAGGCGGAAACGCTGTTGGACAAGGGCAGCCTGACGCGGGAGGTCTTCTTCGTCCTGAAGGGCGCCGCGGCGGCCGTGACCTTCTCTCCGGCGGGACGCGAAGTCACCCTGGGCATCATCCGTGCCGGCGATCTGTTCGGCGAGCTGGCGGCCATCGACCAGGAACCGCGCTCCGCGACGGTAACCGCGATGGAGCCGACGGATGTCGCCATCATGCCAGCGGAGCTGTTCCGCGACCTGCTGATGAACCACGCGACGGTCGCGTTCGGCGTGCTGCAGCGCCTGGCGGCGATCATCCGCACCACCGGCGTGCGCATCATGGAATTGGCGACCCTGCAGGCGGCCCAGCGCGTCTATTCGGAGCTGCTGCGCATGGCCAAGCCCGACGTAGCCGTTCCCGGCCTTTGGGTCGTGCGGCCGCTGCCGCCGATGCATGAGATCGCCAGCCTGACCGGCACCACGCGCGAAACCGTGAACCGGGCCATCAGCCAGCTCTATCCTTCCGGCTTATTGAAGCGAAAGGGCCGCAACCTGTTTCTTATGGAGCGGGAAAAGCTGGTGGAGATCGTTCAAAGCCTGCAGGTCCATCATGGACGCAAATAGCCGCGCTTAGGCGACTGCAGCCACAATCAAGCCCCTAGCCAAGATAAGAGGGTGCGGCCGGCGCGGGCGCGGAAACCGGTTTGTTTCCGACCCGGCCAACCCCATTGAGAGCAAGCTGGACTACACGGCGAATTGAACATGCGACGTTCGTATCTGATAGCGGGTGGGATCGCACTCCTGGCAGCGGGCTGGCTAGCCTCCGGCATGCTGACGCGCCACGAGGACGGTCAGGTCGCACCTGTGCCGAGCTCCACGGAGGCGCAAGCGGCCCCCTTGGCCGATGAAGCGCCCGAGGTGGATGCCGCCAAGCCGGGCGCGACCGTGGAACCGACGGGTGCACCGA
>DASZQC010000134.1:0-2289 GCA_035549815.1 Dongiaceae bacterium | reverse complement strand
ATCCGAAGCCGATCCTGTTCTACAGCGCGCTGCTGCCGGCCTTCCTCGACATGACGCGCATCCACCTGGGCGACTTCCTGGTGCTGGCCGGGATCGTGGTGGTCATCTCCTACGTCGTCTATGGCGGCTACATCCTGCTGGCGGAGCGCAGCCGGCGATTGCTGTCGTCACGTTCAGCTTCGAAACTCTTCAAGCGCACCACCGGCACCTTGCTGATCGGCTCCGGCATCGCCGTGGCCGTGCGCTGACCTTCAGAAGGATCTTACGATGTCTCTGCCGCTCTACCAGGTCGACGCCTTCACCGATCGCGCCTTTGGCGGTAATCCGGCGGCGGTGATGCCGCTCAAGGAATGGCTGCCCGACGCGACCATGCAGGCGATCGCGGCGGAGAACAATTTGGCGGAGACCGCCTTCTTCGTGGCCGAGGGCAACGATTATCGCCTGCGCTGGTTCACGCCCACAATCGAGATCGATCTGTGCGGCCATGCCACCCTGGCCAGCGGCGAGATCGTCCTCAATCACCTGGACAAGCGGCGCAGCGAGGTCGCCTTCCACACCCGCTCCGGCAAGCTGACCGTGTGGCGCGACAACGGCCGGCTGGTGATGGATTTCCCGGCGGAGAAAAGCGGACCGGCGGAAGACAGCGAAATTCCCGCCGTGGCCAAGGCGATCGGCGCCGATGTCGAGGCGTTGCATCGCGGCAGTTGGGCCTATATCGCCGTGCTCAAGGACGAGGATGTCGTGCGCAACCTGAAGCCCGACATCGCCGCGATCCAGGCGCTGCCCTATGACGTCGTCGCCACCGCGCGCGGCACCAAGTCGGAGATCGCGTCGCGCGTGTTCGTGCCGAAATACGGCATCCCGGAAGATCCGGTGACCGGCAAGGCACATTGCCTGTTGATGCCGTACTGGTGCGCCGTTCTCAATCGCACCACTTTGTTCGCACGCCAGGTGTCGCCGCGCGGCGGCGAATTGTGGCTGACCCTGACCGGCGACCGCGTGAAGATGGCGGGGCACGCCGTGCTCACCGTCACCGGCCAGTTCCACCTGTAAGCGCAATGGGTGTTTCGCTCGCCACGCTGCTTGGTTTCGGCGCCGTCGCCTTGGGCATGGTGCTGACGCCCGGCCCGAACATGGCCTATCTGGTCTCGCGCACCATCTGCCAGGGTCGCGCGGCCGGGCTGATCTCGCTCGCCGGGGTCGCGCTCGGCTTCATCGCTTACATGCTGCTCGCGGCCTTCGGCATCACGGCGTTGCTGTTCGCCATTCCTTACGCCTATGACGCGCTACGCTTGGCGGGCGCCGTCTATCTCGCCTGGATGGCGTGGCAGGCGCTGAAGCCGAACGGACGCTCGCCGTTCCAGGTGCGCGACTTGCCGGCCGACACGCCGCGCCGCTTGTTCGCGATGGGTCTGTTGACCAACCTGCTGAACCCGAAGATTGCCGCGCTCTATCTCTCGCTGCTGCCGCAGTTTGTCGACCAGGGGCAGGGCGGCATCCTGGGCCAGACCTTGCTGCTGGGCTTCACCCAGATCGCCGTCAGCCTGACGGTCAACGCGCTGATCGTTTTCGCCGCGGGTGGCATCGCCGCCTTCCTGCTCCATCGGCCGCTCTGGGCGCGGCTGCAGCGCTGGCTGATGGGCACGGTCCTGGCGGGCCTTGCCTTGCGCATGGCGCTGGACACCGGCCGGCGCTGACCCGCCGCCAACTGCCCAAAAAACCAGCGAAATCCGGCCCCGGCCCTGCGCCGGATCGCCGCTTGCCCGGCCGCGGCCATTTCGGCTACTAACCTGTGCCCAAGCCACCCCGGTGGCGCGGGCGAGGGGTTTCCACCAGATCGCATCGGGCGCCCGATCCCATGGCCAATGGCAAGGACCACCAATATCTGCTGCCCGCGGGCCTGAAAGACGGCCTGCCGCCGGATGCCGCCTTCGAGGCGGCGATGGTGGAACGGCTGATGTCCTGCTTCGCCGGCTGGGGTTATGAGCGGGTGAAACCGCCGCTGCTGGAATTCGAGGATGCGCTGCTGAGTGGCATGGGCGAGGCGATGGCCGCCCACACCTTCCGCCTGATGGATCCGGTGTCGCAGCGCATGATGGGCCTGCGCGCCGACATGACGCCGCAGGTCGGCCGCATCGCCGCCAGCCGCCTGAAGAACGCGCCGCGTCCGCTGCGCCTGTCCTATGCCGGGCAGGTGCTGCGGGTGAAGGGCGAGCAGATGCGGCCCGAACGCCAGATCGGCCAGGCCGGCATCGAGCTGATCGGCGTGGAGAGCGCCGCGGCGGATGC
>DASZQC010000133.1:0-1695 GCA_035549815.1 Dongiaceae bacterium | reverse complement strand
GAGAGCGACCGTCGCGCCATCGCCGCGGGCCTCGCCGACGGCGTCATCGATTGCATCGCCAGCGATCACGCCCCGCATGACGTGGAAAGCAAGCGCGTGCCCTTCGCCCAGGCGGAAGCCGGCATCATCGGCCTGGAAACCCTGCTGCCCATCAGCCTGGAGCCCTATCACAAGGGCGCCGTCAATCTGCTCGCCACGCTGCGCTGCCTCACCGCGCGGCCGGCCGATATCCTGGGCCTGGCGCAAGGCCGCTTGTCGAAGGGCGCGCCGGCTGACATGGTGTTGATCGATTTGGACAAGCCGTATCGGATCGACGTGGAGAAATTCCGCAGCAAGTCGAAGAACTCCCCCTATGACGGGCGGCCCGTGCAGGGCGCGGTGCTGAAGACCTTCGTCGACGGCCGCCTCGTCTATAGCGCGGAGGATGCGCGATGACGGACCCGTTCGGCCTGCCGCACATCGCGGCCGCGATCCTCGGCTACCTGCTGGGCTCCATCCCCTTCGGCCTGGTCCTCACCAAGATGGCGGGGCTCGGCGACATTCGCGCCATCGGCTCCGGCAATATCGGCGCCACCAATGTGCTGCGCACCGGGCGCAAGGACCTGGCGCTGGCAACCCTGTTGCTCGACGGCGGCAAGGGTGCCATCGCGGTGCTGATCGCGCGGCTGGTCAGCGAGGATCTGACAGTGATCGCCGGCGGGGCCGCGATCCTGGGCCACCTGTTCCCGGTGTGGCTGAAATTCAAAGGCGGCAAGGGCGTCGCCACCACGCTCGGCACGCTCATCGCCGCCAATTGGATGGTCGGCATCGGTGCCTGCCTGGTGTGGGCGGTGATGGCCCTGGTCTTCCGTTATTCCTCGCTCTCGGCGCTGATCGCCGTGCTGGCCGCCCCCTTCCTCGCTCTCGGCCTCGGCACCATGCCGCAGGCCTACCTCGCCGCCTTTGCCGCGATCCTAGTCTGGATCCGCCACAAGGAAAACATCCGCCGCCTCTTGAGCGGCGAAGAGCCGAAGATCGGCAAGAAGAAAGAAGCGGCGCCGCAGTAGAGCAGTGGTATAGTCCCCTTCTCTCTATTTGATCGTGAGGATTTGTCTTCGCCGCTCCCACACTTGCGCTTGGCGCAATGAACGTTCCTGAGTTCTGGTCCTGTCTGGCGGCGCGCGTCACCGGCGTGCTGCAATCATCCCCCGACAATCACATTCGCTTCCTAGCCATCGACGCCTTCGATATTGGCACCGGCAATGTGACGGTGTCGCTTGAGGCGCGCACCGTGATGCTGCGGGCCTGGGTCTTTGGGGGCAGGATTTCGATCTACGCCGTGAAACTGCATCTCAGCGACTTGGCGGCCGAGCTTTGGAGCAAAGGCGATTGGCGGGCACTCTTGCCTGCGGCGGAAGCAACCGATTGGCTATCGATCGACGTCGAGGCGGGCTCGGTGGAAATCCAGCTTAGCGGCTAAGGCTCGGACAAGCTCGGGTCCAGCTCAATCGCTCGATCGTAATCCCGTTTCGCCCACAATTCGTCGCCGAGCTTGGTTCTGCCGCTGCCTTCATTGTCTTCGGCTTCGGCCCCATGGCGCAGGCCTAGAGCATGATTCCTTCACGCTGAAGCGTATCCTGAGTTTCTGAAGTAGTTGGCGCATTCCTGTGGCGTGAATGCGCCGAGGAGTTGTCCGATGCCTCTCCAGGTGGTTTC
>DASZQC010000132.1:0-28479 GCA_035549815.1 Dongiaceae bacterium | reverse complement strand
ACAGCAGCGCTTCGGTCGATTACCCGGATTTCGCCGACCGCCTGGCCGGCGCGCTGAAGGATGGCAGGGCCAAGCGCGGCGTGCTCATCTGCGGCACCGGCATCGGCATTTCGATCGCCGCCAACCGCCATCGCCATGTGCGCGCCGCCGTCGTCCACGATGTAACCAGCGCGCGGCTGACCCGCCTGCACAACAACGCGAATGTCCTTTGCCTCGGCGCGCGGCTGACCGGAACCGATGTCGCAAAGGATTGCCTGAACGTGTTTTTGACGACAGATTTCGAGGGGGGCCGTCACCAAAATCGCGTCGCCAAATTGGGCTGAACCAAGCCCTTTCCAGCCCGCGATAGAGGAACTTGCGCCATGACGAACTTGACCTACACACCGATGCCCGGCTTTTTCACCGCAGCCCTGGCTGAGCGCGATCCGGAGGTGTTCGGTTCGATCAGCAAGGAGCTCTTCCGCCAGCAGGACCAGATCGAGCTGATCGCGTCGGAGAACATCGTCTCCAAGGCGGTACTCGAGGCGCAGGGCTCGGTCATGACCAACAAGTATGCCGAGGGCTATCCGGGCAAGCGCTATTACGGCGGCTGCGAGTTCGTCGACGTGGCCGAAGCGCTGGCCATCGAGCGCGCCAAGAAGCTGTTCAATTGCGCCTTCGCCAACGTGCAGCCGCATTCCGGCGCGCAGGCGAACCAGGCGGTGTTCTTCGCGCTGCTGCAGCCGGGCGATTCCTTCCTCGGCCTCAACCTCGCGGCCGGCGGCCACCTGACGCACGGCTCGCCCGTCAATCAGTCGGGCAAGTGGTTCAAGCCGGTGCCGTACACGGTGCGCCAGCAGGACCAGCAGATCGACATGGACCAGGTCGCCGATCTGGCCAAGGAGCATAAGCCGAAGCTGATCCTGGCCGGCGGCTCCGCTTATCCGCGCTTCTGGGACTTCAAGCGCTTCCGTGAGATCGCGGATTCTGTCGGCGCCTACCTGATGGTCGACATGGCGCATTTCGCCGGGCTGGTCGCCGGCGGCGTGCATCCGAGCCCGCTGCCCTTCGCGCATGTCGTCACCACCACGACGCACAAGACGCTGCGCGGTCCGCGCGGCGGCATGATCCTCAGCAACGACGAGGATCTGGGCAAGAAGATCAATTCGGCGGTATTCCCCGGCCTGCAGGGCGGCCCGCTGATGCATGTCATCGCGGCCAAGGCCGTGTCGTTCGGCGAGGCGCTGCGCCCGGAATTCAAGGTCTATGCGCAAACTGTCGTGGAAAACGCCAAAGTGTTGGCGGAGACCTTGGTGAAGGGTGGCTTCGCCATCACCACCGGCGGCACCGACAATCACCTGATGCTGGTCGATCTGCGGCCGAAGAAGCTGACCGGCAAGGATTCCGAGCACAGCCTGGAAGAGGCCGGCATCACCTGCAACAAGAACGGCATTCCGTTCGATCCGGAAAAGCCGGCGATCACCTCCGGCATCCGTCTCGGCTCGCCGGCGGCGACCAGCCGCGGCTTCGGCCCGAAGGAGTTCCGTCAAGTGGGCGAGTTGATCGTGCGCGTGCTGGACGGCCTTGCCGCCAATCGCGCCGACAACAGCGCCGTCGAGAAACAGGTGCGCGAGGAAGTGCGCGATTTGTGCAAGCGATTCCCGATTTACGGGGGGTGACGGCCGCGGGCCGTCGCCGTGTGTTTGGGGGTAATGGATGCGCTGTCCGTTCTGCGGAAACGAGGATACCCAGGTCAAGGACTCCCGTCCGACCGACGATAATTCGGCGATCCGCAGACGGCGGCAATGCACCAATTGCGGCGCGCGCTTCACCACCTTCGAGCGCGTGCAGCTCCGCGAACTGGTCGTGGTCAAGAGCAACGGCCAGCGCGAGCCGTTCGAGCGCGAGAAGCTGTTGCGCTCCATGCAGGTGTCGCTGCGCAAGCGGCCGGTCGACCAGGACCGGCTGGAGCGCGTGGTGAACGGTATCGTTCGCCGGCTGGAAAGCTCCGGCGAGAACGAGATCCCGACCTCCGCCATCGGCGAGGCGGTGATGGACGCGCTGGCCAGCCTCGACAAGGTCGCCTATGTCCGCTTCGCCTCGGTCTATCGCAATTTCCGCGAGGCCAAGGATTTCGAGACCTTCATCGGCAAACTCGGCAGTGACGACGACTGACCGCGAGCACATGCGCGCCGCCCTGTCGCTGGCGGCGCGGCATCTCGGGCAAACCTGGCCAAACCCCGCCGTCGGTTGCGTCATCGTCGATGCGAGCGGCCATGTTGTCGGTCGCGGCAGCACGCAGCCCGGCGGTCGCCCACATGCGGAAACGCAAGCCATCGCCATGGCCGGTGAGCGGGCACGGGGCGGCACGGCCTATGTGACCCTTGAGCCCTGCGCGCATCACGGCAAGACGCCGCCTTGCGCCGAGGCTTTGATCGCCGCCGGTATCAAACGTTGCGTCAGCGCTCTGGAAGATCCCGATCCGCGCGTTGCCGGCGGCGGCCATGCGAAACTCCGCGCCGCCGGCACTGCAGTCGAGACGGGTCTGCTATCGGCGGAAGCCAAGGCGCTGAATGCCGGATTCCTCAAGCGCGTGACTGAGGGGTTGCCGTTCATCTCGCTGAAACTGGCGACGTCCATGGACGGCCGGACGGCAACCCGGACGGGCGACAGCAAATGGATCACCGGCGAGCCGGCCCGGGCTTTCGGTCATCTGTTGAGGGCGACCCACGACGCCATCGCCGTCGGCTCCGGGACTGTCCTGGCCGACGATCCGGAATTGACCTGCCGCGTGCCGGGACTGGAGCGTCGATCGCCAATCCGGGTGGTTTTTGACCGCCGGGGGCGCACACCGCCGGGAGCCAAGATCCTGCGGGACCCCTGGCCGACTTGGTTCGTCACCACACCGGGCATGTCCAAGGGACACATCCGGGGCCACGAAACCCTTGAAATCGATGAAAATGGCGGCCCGCGGGCCTGGTTGCGCGGCGCCTGCGAGGCGCTGGCGCAGAAGGGCATCACCCGGCTTCTGGTGGAGGGCGGAGCAACCCTGGCGACCGCTTTCCTGGACGCTGATCTGGTCGACCAAGTCTATTGGTTCCGGGCTCCCATGGTTATTGGGGGCGATGGCATGTCCGGCGTGGGGCCGTTGGATGAGGATCGGTTGTCCGAAGCCCTCGGTTTCCGCATGGGTGACCGGCGCCAGCTTGGAAATGATGTGCTGGAACTCTATGTCCGGCCTGCCTAGATTGGCGCCGGTTTCGCGACGTTAACTTTTTCCAGCAGCTCCATGTTCACAGGCATCATCACCGATCTGGGCCGGGTCAAAGCCATCGCCTTCGGGCCGACCACGCGCCTGGAGATTTCGACCGCCTACGATACCGCCACCGTGGCGATGGGCGCGTCGGTCGCCTGCAACGGCTGCTGCCTGTCGGTGGTGGAGAAGGGGCCGGGCTGGTTCGCCTTCGAATGCAGCCGCGAGACCCTGGACAAGACCAACATCGGCGACTGGAAGGTCGGCACGCCGGTCAACCTGGAGCGGGCGCTGAAAGTGGGCGACGAACTGGGCGGCCACCTGGTCAGCGGCCATGTCGACGGCGTCGGCAAGATCCTCTCCATCACGCCCGATGGCGGCAGTCTGCGCATCAAGGTCGAGGCGCCGATGGCGATGGCGCGGTCGATCGCGCCCAAGGGCTCCATCGTGCTGGACGGCATCTCCCTCACCGTGAACGAGGTCGAGGGCAACAGGTTCGGCATCAACATCATCCCCATCACCCAGGAAGTGACTAACCTGGGCCAGGCCAAGGCGGGCGACCGGGTGAACCTGGAAATCGATCTGATCGCCCGATATGTTGCGCGCCTGCTGACGCCCACAATCTGAGATCGGCATTTAAGGAAACGAGCGTGAGCTTCCACGACATCATCTCGTCGACGCCGGAGATCATCGAGGACGCCAAGAACGGGCGCATGGTGATCCTGGTCGATGACGAGGATCGCGAGAACGAGGGCGACCTGGTCATCCCGGCGCAGCACGCGACGCCGGAGGCGATCAATTTCATGGCGCGCTTCGGCCGCGGCTTGATCTGCCTCGCCATGGAGCGCGAGCGCGTCGAGCAGCTCGGCCTGCCGCTGATGTCGCAGCGCAACGGCACGCGGCACCAGACGGCCTTCACGGTTTCGATCGAGGCGCGCGAAGGCGTCACCACTGGCATCTCGGCCCATGACCGCGCCCGCACCATCCAGGTGGCGACCGATCCCAAGAAGGGTGCGCAGGATATCGTCACGCCCGGCCACATCTTCCCGCTGGTGGCGCGAGACGGCGGCGTGCTGGTGCGCACCGGCCATACCGAGGCTTCGGTGGATATCGCGCGGCTGGCGGGCCTCAATCCCGCCGGCGTGATCTGCGAGATCATGAACGAAGACGGCACCATGGCGCGGCGTGACGACCTGATCCAGTTCGCGCAGTTGCATGGGCTGAAGATCGGCACCATCCGCGATTTGATCGCCTATCGCCGGCGCTACGACCGCATCGTCGAGCGCACGCTGGAGACCGATTTCAAGAGCCGCTATGGCGGCGACTTCAAGCTCTACGTCTATACCAACCGCGTGGCGCATTCCGAGCATGTCGCGCTGGTGAAAGGCGACATCCACGGCGACGAGCCGGTGCTGGTGCGCATGCACGCGATGAACGTGCTGCAGGACGTGCTGGGCGATGCCACTTCGGGCCATGGGCCGGAGCTGCATGCGGCGATGACGGAGATCGGCCGGGCGGGGCGGGGCGTCATCGTGCTGATCCGCGAGCCCTTGCCGACCTCCTTGAGCGATGCCGTGCAGCGCCGCATCGGCATCCCGGTTTCGGCCGGGAACGGCAAGCCCGCCGAGTTGCGCGATTACGGCGTCGGCGCGCAGATCCTGCTGGATCTCGGCGTGCGGCGCATGATCCTGCTCAGCAACCGCAAGAAGATCATCATCGGCCTGGACGGCTATGGCCTGTCGATCGACGGGCAACGGCCGATTCCGCTGGATGGAATTTGAGGACCATGGAACGAAGAACAAAGAAGGGCAGTACCACCCAGGTCAAGAAGGGTGCGTCGCCACATATCCTGATCGTCGAAGCGCGATTCTATGACGACCTGATCGACGCGATGCTGGACGGCGCCAAGCGCGCGTTGAAGAAAGCGGGCGCGACGTTCGACATCGTGACCGTGCCGGGCGCGCTGGAGATTCCAGGCGCCATCAAGATCGCGCACACGGCGTCCAAAGGTGGCAAGCTGAAGAAGAAGTTCGACGGCTATGTGGCGATCGGCTGTGTCATCCGCGGCGAAACCTCGCACTATGACACCGTGTGCAACGAGAGCGCGCGCGGCATCATGGACCTGACAATCCGCAAGAACCTGGCGATCGGCAACGGCATCATCACCGTCGAGAACGAGAAGCAGGCCTGGGCGCGCGCCAAGCCCGACAAGCTGGACAAGGGCGGCGGCGCCGCCGAGGCCTGCCTGACGATGATCGGGCTGAAGCGTCGCTGGGGCGTCGCCTGATGGCGTCCAAACCCTCAGAGGATGATCGCGCCGAGCGCGGCAAGCGCCTCGCCTTGACCCGCAGCAATGCGCGGCTGGCGGCCACGCAGGCGCTCTATCAGTGGGAAGCGACCGGCGCCAAGCCGGCCGCCGTAATCAAGGAATTCACCGACTTCCGCCTGGGCGAAGTGGTCGACGACGTCGCCCTGCCGCCCGCCGATCTGAAATTGTTCACCCTGGTCGTGACCGGCGCTGCCGCCAATGTCGAAGAGCTGGACGACATGATCGCCGCGGTGCTGACCGAGGATTGGACGGTCGAGCGGCTGGAAGCGACGTTGCGCGCGATCCTGCGCTGCGGCGTGTTCGAACTGGCGCATCGCGAGGATGTGCCGCCGCGCGTGGTGATCGCCGAATATGTCGGCGTCTGCGATGCCTTCTTCGGCGCCAAGGAGACCGGCCTCGTCAACGGCATCCTCGATCAGTTGGCGCGGCAGTTGCGGCCGGACGAGATGGGAGCGGGTGGTGGCTCCACTGCCCGGTGAGTTCGACCTCATCGCGCGCTATTTCGCGCCGCTGGCGAGCAAGACGCCGGGCGCGCTCGGTCTGCAGGACGACGCCGTCACTTTCACACCGCCGCCGGGCCGCGAGCTGGTCCTCACCGCCGATGCGCTGACCGCCGACGTGCATTTCCTGCGCAGCGATCCGCCGGACCTGATCGCGCGCAAGATGCTGCGGGTCAATCTGTCCGACCTTGCCGGCAAGGGCGCCAAGCCGATCGGCTATCTGATGACGACGGCCTTCGATCGCGCGACCGATGAGGCATGGATCAAGAAGTTTGCCGAAGGCTTGGCGCTGGACCAGGAAATCTTCGGCCTGACCCTGCTCGGCGGCGACACGACCGCGACGCCCGGGCCGCTGGCGTTGACGGCGACCTTGATCGGCTCGGTGCCGATCGGCCGCGCTTTGCGCCGCACCGGCGCCAGGCCGGGCGACCGCATCCTGGTCACCGGCACCATCGGCGACGGCTATTTCGGGCTCGGCGCCTTGCGCGGCGAGTTCAGCCAATTGGCCTCCGAGCATCGCCAGTTCCTGTCCCGGCGCTACCAACTGCCGGAGCCGCGCGTGGCCTTCGGCCAGGCCCTGACCGAGCGCGGGCTGGGCCACGCGGGCATGGATGTCTCCGACGGTCTGGCCGCCGACCTCGGTCATATCTGCAAGGCTTCCAATTGTGGGGCACGGGTGATCCTGCCCCAGGTGCCGGTGTCGCCGGCACTGGCCGAATTGCTGGCAGATGACCCAGACCTGATGCTGTCCGCGGTGACCGGCGGCGACGATTACGAGCTGATTGTCGCGGCACCTCCGGATCAGCTTCCGGAGGTCCAGGCGGCAGCCGCGGCAACCGGCACGCAAGTCACCGAAATCGGCGTTTTTACAAGCGGTAAGGACGTGATCTTCACGGATTCCGACGGCGAGCCCATCGCCCTTCCCAGGGCTGGCTTCACCCACTTTTAACCATTCCGGGTGTTAGGTTCGGGAGTTTGCTGGCCGGCATCCGCCGGGCGCGCATGGCATTTCTTAAGGTGGGGCGATAGGAATTCACCCCTGATAAGGCGATGAAGAAGCTCATCATCGTATTCGTGTTGATCCTCCTGCTGGGCGCCGGTGGCGGTGGCGCCTATTGGTGGTTCTACATGCGCGCGCCGAGCGAGACCGCGGAGGCGCCGCCGCCGCTGCAGATCTCGCAGACCGAGCTGGAATCGATTCCGATCACCGTGCTCCGCAACGGCCGGCCAGCCTACCTGTTCAATTTCCGCGTCGTGCTGATGTTCGATGACCCGATCAAAAAGGAAAAGATCGATCACGAGCTGGCGGACGTGTACGACGCCGTCGTCACCGAGCTGCATCAATTGATGTCGCGCAAGCAACTGGAGCAGGGCGGGTTCGAGGAAGCGCTGATCCGCCAGCGATTGGAGAAGGTGGTCAAGAAGCGCGTCGGCGACGAGAACATCTATCGCGTCTCGATCCGCGCCATGGAACGCTTCGATCTCAAATAGGCGCATCGCGCCAGGGCTTGCGGCCAGCAATTGGTTGCACATGAAGGCGGCTTCCATCACTGTGCCGCGCCATGATCAAGTTTCACCAGCAGCATCGCACCGTCCTCATCCTCGCCGTCGCGCAGTCGCTGGCGAATTCGTGCATGTCGATCCTCGGCACCGTCGCCGCCCTGACGGGCAAGATGCTGGCCGCCGATCCACGTCTCGCCACCGTACCGTTGGGCCTGCAATTCATCCTGACCATGTCCGCGACGATTCCGGCCTCGCACCTGATGCATAAGCTTGGGCGGCGCAATGCGTTCTACCTCGGCGCCATGATCGGCCTGCTGGGTGGTGGGCTGAGCATGGCCGCGGCCTATCTCGGCAGCTTCATCCTGTTTTGCTTTGGCAACGCCATCATGGGCGCGTCGAACGCATTCTTCCTGCATTTCCGCTTTGCCGCGGCGGAAGCGGCGGATGATGCGTTCCGCCCAAAGGCGGTCTCGCTGGTGCTGGCGGGTGGCGTGGTGGCTGCCGTGGTCGGGCCGACGCTCGCCAGCGTTGGCACCAACCTGTTCGCGCCCTATACCTTCCTCGGCTCGTATCTGTTCGTGGCGCTCGCATGCCTCGCCATGTTCCCGGTGTTGTGGTCGGTCCACGCGCCGCCGCCCGCCGCGAGCGAGGTAGCCGGCCCACAACGGCCGCTATCCGAGATCGCCCGCCAGCCGGTCTTTCTCGCGGCCTTGCTGGCGGCTACCTTCGGCTACGGCACCATGGTGTTCGTGATGACGGCGACGCCGCTTGCCATGGTCGCCTGCGGCTTTCCCGTCGGCGACGTCGCTTATGTGATTTCGTGGCACATCCTGGGGATGTTCGCGCCGAGCTTCGTCACCGGGCACCTCATCCGCCGCTTCGGCGACCGCAACGTTCTGCTGGCCGGCGCGTTCTGCTATCTCGGCACGGTCGGTTTCGGTCTCGCCGGCATCGAGATCCAGCATTTCTGGCTGTCACTGGTGCTGCTCGGCACCGGCTGGAACTTCCTGTTCATCGGCGGCACCGCCTTGCTCACCAAATGCTATCGTCCCGCCGAGCGGGCGAAGGTGCAGGGCTTCAACGATTTCCTGATCTTTTCCGGTGTCGCGCTCTGTTCCCTGATCGCCGGCGTGATCGAGCAAAGCTGGGGCTGGACCTTCGTTGTGTGGGGAGCGCTGGTGCCGACCCTGCTGATCATCGCGGCCGTCGCCTGGGGCGCGCCAGGCCGACAGGCGGCGAAAGCGGCCGTCTAGGGCGTCAGCACCGAGAGGATGAGCGCGCCCTCATAGCTGACGCCGGTCTTGCGGGCCGCCGCCAGGTGACGCCGCAGGGTTTCACCCGCCGCGCCGGGCGAGGGCAGCTTCGCCAGTTGCGCTTCGTTCTCTTGCGCGACGTCCTCGATCGCGCGCAGACGCAGCACAAGATGCTGTTGGTGCTCGACTTGATACTTTGCTGCGGGCAGCGACGCGACCAACTGGCCGGCGGAGGGGCATTCCTCATGCACCATGCCGGTTGCCCGGTCGATCGCCTTGGACCAGGCCTCCAACTCTGCCGCGGTGTCCTGGCTGGCGATGCTGCGGTCGTACCAGCCTTCGAGCACCAGCACGCCGCGGCGGGCGACGCGCAGGGCCTCGGCCAGGGCGCGCGGCCAATCGGCGAGGTGATGCGGCACATGCTGGAAAGTGACGAGGTCGATGGATTGTGCGCCAAAAGGCAGGGCATAGGCGTCGCCGCGCTGAACATCGAGCCCGGCGGCGCGCGCCACCTCGACCCGGGCAGGATCGGTGTCGACGCCATGCAACTCCGCCACCTTGCCGCTGAGCGACGTCAGCAACGTTCCGGTGCCGCAGCCGACATCCAGCACCGAGCGCGGCGCCAGGGCCAGCAGCCGCTCGATGAAACGGGCGCGGTAGATCGGATCCGGATCCTGGCCGGCGGCGAGATCGTCCATCATGTCCAGCATCTTAGGATCGTGCCACTGACGGTTACAGGCAGGAGCAATGGGGCCGGAAATCGTCCCCAGCCCGTGAAAATGGGCTGAAAACCGCCGGTTGCGCGGTTGTAACCTTTTCCCTATGCTGCGCCCCCGAAAGCCGGGGGTTCTGTCGATTTTCCCTTGAAATTCATGGCCTTGCGCCCGGCGAAGCGACTCAAAAAGACGGGGATGACCTAGAAAATGGATCAGACGATCTTCTACTGGCTCGTGATCATCAGCGGCGCCATCGCGCTGCTGTACGGAGCCTGGGCCACCAAATCCGTTCTGGCCAATTCGGCCGGCAACGCGCGCATGCAGGAAATCGCCGCCGCCATTCAGGAAGGCGCCAAGGCCTATCTGAACAAGCAGTACACCATGATCGCCATCGTCGGCATCGTGGTCGCGGTGATCCTGTTCTTCGCGCTGTCCAAGCTCTCGGCGCTCGGCTTCGTGATCGGCGCCATCCTCTCCGGCGTCACCGGCTATATCGGCATGAACGTGTCGGTCCGCGCCAACGTGCGCACGGCGGAAGCCGCCCGGCACGGCATGGACAAGTCGCTCGCCATCGCCGCCAAGTCCGGCGCCATCACCGGCCTCCTGGTGGTGGGCCTCGGCCTTCTGGGTGTTGTCGGCTACTACCTGTTCCTGCGCAACGCCGGCGTCGAGATGCGCGCCATGCTGGAAGCCCTGGTCGGCCTCTCCTTCGGCGCCTCGCTGATCTCCATCTTCGCCCGTCTCGGTGGCGGCATCTTTACCAAGGGCGCCGACGTCGGCGCCGACCTGGTGGGCAAGGTCGAAGCCGGCATTCCGGAAGATGATCCGCGCAACCCGGCGGTGATCGCCGACAACGTGGGCGACAATGTGGGCGATTGCGCCGGCATGGCCGCCGATCTGTTCGAGACCTTCGCCGTCACCGTCGTCGCGACCATGCTGCTGGGCAGCATCTTCTTCAGCGACGCGCTGCAGCAGGAGCAGTTGATGCTGTATCCGCTGCTGCTCTGCGGCGTCGGCGTGGTGAGCTCGGTCCTCGGCATGTTCTTCGTGCGCCTCGGCGCCAGCCAGAACATCATGGGCGCCCTCTACAAGGGCCTGATCGCCACCGGCGTGTTCTCGATCATCGGCATCGCGATCATCACCCATCTGTTCGTCGGCTTCGACGCCGTGTTCACCGGCACCTCGGTGACGCTGACCGGCGGCGGCCTGTTCTGGTGCTCGGTCATCGGCCTCGCCGTGACCGGCCTGCTGGTGTGGATCACCGAATACTACACCTCCACCGCCTATCGCCCGGTGAAGAGCGTGGCGCAGGCCTCGACCACCGGCCATGGCACCAACATCATCCAGGGCCTCGCGGTCTCGATGGAAGCGACCGCGCTGCCGGTGGTGGTGATCTGCGTCGCCATCATCGCGGCCTACACGATCGCCGGCCTCTACGGCATCGCCATCGCCGCCACCAGCATGCTGTCGCTGGCGGGCATCATCGTGGCGCTCGATGCCTACGGCCCGGTGACCGACAATGCCGGCGGCATCGCCGAGATGTCGGGCCTGCCCAAGGACGTGCGCAAGGTGACCGACGCGCTCGACGCGGTCGGCAACACCACCAAGGCGGTGACCAAGGGCTACGCCATCGGCTCCGCCGCGCTCGCCGCGCTGGTGTTGTTCGCGGCCTATACCGAGGACCTGAAGCACTACTTCCCGGATCTCGGCTCCACCATCTCGTTCCAGCTGAACAACCCGTATGTCGTCGTCGGCCTGTTCGTCGGCGGCGCCCTGCCGTTCCTGTTCGGCGCCTGGGGCATGATGGCGGTCGGCCGCGCGGCCGGCTCGGTCGTGATCGAGGTCCGTCGCCAGTTCAAGGAGATCAAGGGCATCATGGAAGGCACCGCCAAGCCGGAATACGGCCGCGCTGTCGCCATGCTGACCACCGCCGCGATCAAGGAGATGATCCTGCCGTCGCTGCTGCCGATCCTGGCGCCGGTGCTGCTCTATGTTGTCGTGTCCTTCGCCGCCGGCCAGGCGGAAGCCTTCACGGCTTTGGGCGCGATGCTGCTGGGCACCATCGTCACCGGCCTGTTCGTCGCCATCCAGATGACCTCCGGCGGCGGCGCCTGGGACAATGCCAAGAAGCTCATCGAGGAAGGCCATCACGGCGGCAAGGGCTCCGACGCCCACAAGGCCGCGGTGACCGGCGACACGGTCGGCGATCCCTACAAGGACACCGCCGGCCCGGCCGTCAACCCGATGATCAAGATCACCAACATCGTGGCGTTGCTGCTGCTGGCCGCCCTGGCTGCTTAAAGGGTTGGCGGCGTAGCCGTCGCGATCATTGCGAAACGCGAAACCCCCGGCCGCAAGGTCGGGGGTTTTTCGTTGCCCCTATTCGGCGGTTTGGACGAGATAGGGTGACCGGGTACCGGGCGCCTTCAGATCATCGGCAAGCTCGCCGGCCGGGTTGAGAATGATGACACTCGCCCGCAACAACGATTAGGGCTGCGGCACCCGCCGCCGCACACCGACGGTCAAAGAGAGCAGGGCCAGGGCAAGCCCCACATTCGCAACCGCCGCGACGACGATGATGGCCAGCGCGGTGTCGATATCGAACCGCTCGATGAGAATGGCTCCGATGAACGGCGCCGCCGCCTGCGCGATCAGGCTCGGCATCGCCAGCTTGCCCATGATCGGGGCGTAGTCCTTCGGCCCGAAGATGCTGAGCGGCACCGTGGCGCGGGCGATCGATTCCAGCCCGATGCCGGCGCCATAGAAGACCAGCGCCAGGGTGATCACCGGTGCGTGGCCCCACAGCAAGCTCAGGCCGGCTGCGACGAAAGCGACGGACGCGACCTTGGTCCAGACCGGGTGATGATAGCGGGCGATCAACATCTCGATGAACCTGGCACCGACCTGCGACGGTCCGACCAGCGCGCCCAGGGCGACCGCCGCCGCCAGGGCGATGTCCCGCGCCTGCAACACGGTCAGCAGATGCACGGAAATGACCGTGGAGATCATGGCGGAGAGGGTGATGGTCGCGGCCATCAGGCCGAACAACAGACGGTGGCGCGCGATGACCGGCGCGGGACTCTCGGCCGACGTCGCCGTCTGGGCGAGCGGCACGCCGTTCTTGGGCAGGGCCAACACATAGACCCAGAGCGTCAGAAGCAGGTGGATGGCGGCATAGGCGACGCAGGCGCCGCGCCAGCCGAGCTCGGACACGAAGAAGGCCGAGAGCGGCCAGCAGGCGGTGCTGGCGAAACCGCCGAACAAGGTCAGCGTGGTGATATGCTGCCGGGCATTCGCGCCATAGAGGCGGCCGAGGGTTGAGAAGGCGGCGTCATAGAGGCCGGCGCTCATGCCGAGCCCGATGATGAGCCAGGCCAGCAGGAAGATTGGAAGGTTGGGAGCCAGCGCGATCCCCAGCAACCCGGCGGCAAGCAGGGCGGCGCTGGCAGCCAGAACCGGCCGGCCGCCATGCCGATGGATCTGGCGCCCCACCAAGGGCGCGGCCAGCCCGGCCACAAGCAGACCGAGCGACAGGCCGCCGACCACCCAGGTCAGCGGCCAGCCGGTATCCGCCGCGATAGGCTGTGCCAGCACTGCCGGCAGATAGTAGGACGACCCCCAGGCCAGGATCTGCGTGATGCCCAGCGCCGGAACGACGAGCCGTGGAGATGCGCGGACCGTCACGCCCCGATCATGCCCCGGTCATGCTTTTTGGGACCGCAACAGCCACCGGCCTTGGCCGCCGCCACTGGAATCTCGATCGGCACGCGCTCGACCGGCGTTTCGGCCGTCGCGCTGCCGCAGCAGGGCACGCCTTCGACGAAATCGGTCTCGCAGATTCCCGTTTCGGGCAGGACCAGTTGGACGTTGTCGGCGGCCTCCATGTCGCCGGCAATGGCCGCCGCGACCGAGCGGGCCTGTTCATATCCCGTGAGGAGCAGGAAGGTCGGCGCGCGGCCATAGCTTTTCACGCCGATGGTGTAGAAGCCGGTCTCTGGATGCGACGTCTCGCGATGCCCGTGCGGCGGCACCGAACCGCAGGAATGAACGTTGGGGTCGATCAGCGGCCCGAGCGCCTTCACGCTCTCGAGCCAGGGATCGAGCTCCACGCGCAGCTCGCGCGTCATCTGCAGATCCGGACGCTGGCCGGTCGCGACGATGATCTCGTCGATCGCCTGAATGTCCACGGGCCCGGTTGCCGTTGTTCCCGACAAGGTCAGGGCGTCGCTGCCATTGGTGACCGCGCTGGCATGGAAGCCCTGGATGAGGCGAATGCGGCCCTGGTCGACCAGCGGCTTCAACAGGCTGCCGAGCTTGCCCCGCGCCGGCAATTGGTCGTTCTCGCCGCCGCCATAGATCCTGGCCATGTTCTTGCCGCGGACGATCCAGGTGACCTGGGTCTTCGGTGTTTCCTGGCAGAGCTTGGCCAGGTCCAGCAGCACGTTGATCGCGGAATAGCCGGAGCCGACGACGGCGATCCGCTTGCCCGCATAGCGCGCGCGCTCACGGTCCAGCACGTCTGGCATGCCATAGGCGATGTGGTCGCGATGGACGGTTTCGCCCGCGGCGGCAAAGCCTGAGGCGCCCAGCGGATTCGGATTCTGCCAGGTGCCGGAGGCGTCGATGACGGCGCGGGCCAGATCGGTGCGCGGCTTGCCATTGCCCTGATCGATATGCAGCTCGAACGGCCTGGCGTCCCGGTCCTTGCTCGTGACCTTGTCCAGCCCCTGGCGGGCGATGCCGACAACACGGCTGTCCGTCATGATGCTCGGCGCGATCGCAGGCAGTTCGGCCAGCGGTTTCAGATAGTGCCGATAGAGCTCGTCGCCGCTCGGCAACGCAGCCGTGTCGGGCATCTTCCAGCCTGCGCGCTCCAGCAGTCGGCGGCAGGTGCCGTCGATGCTCTGCTCCCAGGTGGTGAAGATGCGGACGTGGCCCCAATCGCGCAGATTAGCGCCGACGCTGGTGCCCGCCTCATAGACGCGGACGGGTATGCCGCGCTCGACGAGATGCGCCGCAGCGGCGAGGCCGATCGGCCCGGCGCCGATCACGGCAACTGGCAATTCGCTCCTGGTCGTCATCATCTCACTCCTTATATTTCCAATATCTTCGAAATACCAAGCCAAAAAAAGGGGCTCACGCCGCCTTTCCGGCAGGCCGCGCGCAGCCGGCGTCCATGCAGCATTCATCGACCAGATAGCCGACCAGCTTGTTCATCACCGCATAGTCCGCGCGGCAGATCAGGGTCGTCGCCTGACGCTCCTGGGTGATCAGGCCGGCCTCGCGCAGATGCCGTACGTGGTGGGACAGGGTCGAGGCGGCCAGACCGACCTTGGCCTGCAAGTCGCCCACGGCCAAGCCATCGTCGCCGGCGCGCACCAGGGCGCGATAGATCTTTAGCCGGATGGGGCTGCCGAGGGATTCCAGTTGGCTGGCTGCTATTTCGAGTTTCATGGAAATAAATATTGGGCTCTCGGGCGAGAGAGTCAATGATTATTTCGATGTTGTTCGAAATAAGAAAAATACAGACCTAAGCGGTCAGCGCGCCGGCCTTTCCGCTCTCGACGACGAAGCTGGACAGCGTGCTGACCGTGGCGGCCGGATCGGCGGCGTCCGACACGGTCCGCAAGCGCGTGATCATGCGGTCGGACGTCAAATCGACCATTGCATAGCCGCGACGGCGGCTTTCAAAGAAGCGCACATGGGGGTTCTGCGCCACGATCTTCATGGTCGCCTCGTAGGACGGACCATGCGAGGTGATGGAGCCGCCGATCAGCTCGGTGGCGACGGCGGGCGCTTTCAGATCGTCGAAGTCGGGCTTTAGATCGTTGACCCAGAAGGCATGGTTGTCGCCGCCGATCACAACCGGATTGGCGATACGCGCGTCGCGCAGGTGAGTCAGGAGTCGCGCGCGTGCCTGCGGATAGCCGTCCCAGGCTTCGGTCCAGGCGCCGAATGCGCCGTCGGCGTGGCGCGAGGCCATCCGGGCCATCAGCACATTCTGCGCCAGCAGGTTCCAGTTCGCGGACGAGGCGTGGAGGCCGTCTTGCAGCCAACGCTCCTGTTCCCAGCCCAGCATTGAGCGTGCGGGGTCGCCAAGCTCCGGACAACTGACCAGCGTCTCGACATGGCCGCCGCCTTTGCCCGGCCCATAGCAGGCCTCGGGCGAGCGATATTGCCGCCCATCCAGCAGGAAGATGCGGATCAGGCCGCCCCAATCGACATGGTCGTAAAGGCGCAATGCGGCGCCGTGCGGGCGCGACAGGCTGGGGCGCAGCGGCATGTGCTCGTAGAACGCCTGATAGGCGGCGGCGCGGCGCTTCAGGAAGAGGGTCGGCGGATCGAGCGTCTCGGAATATTGCGCCGCGTAATCGTTCTGCACCTCGTGATCGTCCCAGGTCGCCAACGACGTCGATGCAGCGTGCAGATGCTGCAAGTCGGGATCCATCCGATACTGGGCATAGCGATTGCGATAGAGGGCGAGGGATGTCGCCGTCCGACCGTCGCTGTGGCGGCGGACAACGTTTGGCGAGGGATCGGCGGATTCATAGATATAGTCGCCGAGGAACAGCACGAGGTCGGGCGCTTCCGCCGCCAAATGGCGATAGGCCGAGAAATAGCCCTGCTCGTAATTCGCGCAGGAGCAGAAGCCGAAACGGACCCGCTCCGCATGGCCGGGCAGGGGCGCCGTGACGGCGCGGCCGGTCTTGCTGACCGCATCGCCACTGAAGAAGCGATAGAAATAGGGCCGACCCGGCGCCAAGCCGTGCGCTTCCAAATGCACGGAGTGAGCGAAGGCAACCTCGGCCATCGCGGAGCCGCTTTGCACGACGCGGCGGAATGCCGGATCTTCGGCAATCTCGTAGCCGATCTCGATATCTCGTTGCGGGAGACCGCCGGGCGCCGCCGTTTCCGGCGAGAGTGGCTCCGGCGCCAGCCGCGTCCAAAGCACGAAACCATCCTGGGCGGGCGATCCGGAGGCCACGCCAAGGCGAAACGGCTCGCCGGCACGCCAGGACATGGAACCCGACGCAAGCGGCACAGCCTGCAGGGAAGGCGCGGCGAGGGCGGTGCCCGCGAACCCCGCGGCAAGCCGCAGGAACGAGCGACGGGGAATATGGGTGCCCGGCCGGCGCGGCGCCCGGATGTGCGAATCAGCAGCCACCATCGCCGCGACGATCCGGCAGCCAGATGACAGGGAGCTGTTCGCAAGCAAGACGGTTTGGAGTCAGAGCGGTGTCATCAACCCGTCACGAGCGGCGGGCAATGGTTCAGACGTCCGGCCGAGGAGGAACGGTATGAACGACGAGAAGAAATCAAGCGATCTCCACCAGCGGGTCGACGAGGAAATCGCCGACAGTTTCGACGAAGAGCTGGAGATGGAGATCGACGACGAGCGCCTGGCCAGGGTGCTGCACGGCCTCTCCGAGAATCCCGAGGCGGAGACGCTCAATCGCCACCTCTATTTCGAGGAGCTGTTCCGCCTGCAGCGTGAGCTGGTCAAGCTGCAGGATTGGGTGGTCCACAAGGGGCTGAAGGTCGTCGTGGTGTTCGAAGGCCGCGATTCAGCCGGCAAGGGCAGCATCATCAAGCGCATCACCCAGCGTCTCAATCCGCGCGTCTGCCGCGTCGTGGCGCTGCCGGCGCCGACGGAGCGGGAGCGGACGCAATGGTATTTCCAGCGTTATGTCCCGCATCTGCCGGCGGCCGGCGAGATCGTGCTGTTTGACCGCTCCTGGTACAATCGCGCCGGCGTCGAGCGCGTGATGGGATTTTGCACGCCGGCGCAGGTCGAGGAGTTCTTCGTCACCGTGCCGCATTTCGAGAAGATGATCGTCGGCTCCGGCATCGTCCTCGTCAAATACTGGCTGTCGATCACCGACGAGGAGCAGCATCTGCGTTTCCAGATGCGCATCCACGACCCGATCAAGCAGTGGAAGCTGAGCCCGATGGATCTGGAATCGCGCCGCCGCTGGGAGGATTACACCAAGGCGAAAGAAGCGATGCTGGAGCGCACGCACATCCCCGAAGCACCGTGGTGGGTGGTGGAAGCCGACGACAAGAAGCGGGCGCGGCTCAACTGCATCCATCATCTGCTAACCCAGATTCCCTATGAGGAGGTTGAGCGCCGATCCATCGCGTTGCCGAAGCGCGTACGCCACGCCGATTACATCCGCGGCCCGATCCCGAAAGAGATGTATGTGCCCGCGGTCTATTAACGATACAACACGCGAAAGTGGAGACCACCGCCCCGATTGACGCCCTGTACCACGACCGCCATAGTGAGAGAGGAAGAAGCAGAACAGCTAAAAATTATCCAATTCTGGCTTCGACCAAGGCTTGGGAAGAGGGCATTGCATGCGTTTGAATTTTTTGGCGCCGTTCGCGGTGCTGCTGCTTGCTACCGCCGGCACGGCCAAGGCCGAGTTTGATCCGGTCGATTGCGGCTCGACACCATTCACCTTCTCCGGCGAAGGCTATCTCGTCGATTGCGAACAATCGGACGAGCCGTTGCGCGTCGAAACATCGAGCGGCGGCGTCACGGTCGACGTCATGAGCATCACGTCCAAGGATCGCCAGCTCTTTTTCACCATCATCAGCCGCCGCATCAACGCCACGCACATCTACATGGAAGCGCGCAGCCTCGGTGAGAATTACCGCGCGATGTTCGACGAGGAAGGCAGCCGCGACTGGAAAGGCATCGGCCGCAAAGGCGGCTATGACACGGCCGAATTCACCGCCGACATCAGCGGGCGCGAATCCCAATGCATCACCGTCCAGCGCTACACCAACGCGGCTTACATGGGCTACAAGCGCCATGTGATCGGCACGGGCTGCGCCATCGGCGAGCTATCGGCCGTCTATGAGGTCCTCAGCAAGATCGGCGCGCCCGGAGATTAAGCGGGGGATTGAACCACGCTCTAGTTGCTGGCGTCGTCGCCTTCGGGGTTGAAGCGGCCGAGATTGCCGAAGAGCTGCTGGATGATCGTCAGTTCATGGCCCTCGGTCGGCGTCTCGCGATCGACATAGGCGATGGTGCGGCCGTCTTCCTGGCCATAGAGACGCAGACTGTCGACGATGCCTTCTTCGGTGAAGCTGACTGCCAGGATCTCCTGATCCACGACGTCCGGGTCGAAAAAAGCCGTCGTCGAAGTGCGCTTGGAGATGTAGTACCAGGTGCGGTCGTTGAAGGTGGAGATCGTCGAGGGCGTGCCGATCAACTCGGCGACGCGCTGCTTGTCATCGACGCCCGGATTGATCTGCACGACCTGGTCTTCGTCGGGCTTGTTGCCGCGCTGGTCGATGCGCGGTTCCACGCAGGCACTGACGGCCGTGGACAAAGCGATCGCCAGGACGATCCCGAACATCCGTCGCGCAGGTGACCTGAAATGCCGCGCCATGGCTGATGCGCCCCCAAGCTCGAACTGAATAGACGGCCGGCTCTTGATCTCGCTGCCGGCTGGCATTATGCCCCAGGAGCGTCGGCGCAAGCGTGGCCTTTCGGCGCGGAACATCGCACCGCGCGCCGCGCCATGTCAAGCCGAACCGGACCAGTCAGGGCGCTATAACTTGCTGTTTTTAAAGAGATTATTCCAACCCCAACCGATGCGCGACGAAGGCCGCCGCCTGTATGAGGCCTTGGCGGAACATGCCCGGCAGCCGGCCTTCTATACCGATCTCGGGGTGCCGGATTCGATCGACGGGCGCTTTGAGATGCTGTGCATCCACGCCCACGCCTTGTTCCACCGGTTGCGCAGCCGCGGCGCGCAGGCCGACCAATTGGGTCAAGCGACCTATGACGCGATGTTCGCCGGCCTGGACGCGGCGTTGCGCGAGATGGGTGTCGCCGATCTGGGCGTGGGCCGCCGGATCAAGATCATGACCGAGGCGCTCAACGGCCGGATCCAGGTCTACGATGCGGCGCTGTCCAGCGCCGATGCCGGCGCGCTGGAGCAGGCCGTGCGCCGCAACGTCTACGGCACCGTCACGCCGCCGGACTCGCAGGTCGCGGCAATGGCGTCGTATCAGCGGGCGCTGCGCGCGACCCTGGCGCGGGTGGACGATGCGGATCTGCTGGCCGGGCAGGTGACCCTTCCGCCGCCGACGGCCGGAGGCGCCTATGTCCGCTGATCTTGAGTTTTCCCGTCCCATCGAGGTGGAACGCATCGCCGGCACGCCGGCACAGTTCAAGTTCGACGCCGATCCGGCCGAACGCGCCGCCCTGGCCGACCGTTTCGGCCTGGTCAGCCTGGACCGATTCCAGGCCAGTTTCACCCTGCGCCGGCTGCGCAAGGACCTGATCAGGGTGAAGGGGCATATCTCCGCCAGCCTGGTGCAGGCCTGCGTGGTGACCCTGGAGCCGGTCCCCGCCGAGATCGCCGAGGAACTGGAGCTGGATTTCTCGGAAAATTTCGACGATCCGGGGCTGGAAATGGACCTGGATGCCGAGGCGGCGGACGGGCCGGAGCCGCTTTCTGGCGGCATGATCGACCTGGGCGAAGTGGCTGCCGAGCAGCTCGGCCTCGCCATCGATCCCTATCCGCGCAAGCCCGGAGCCGAGATTCCGGCCGAATGGGCGGGCGACCCGACGGCGGCCCCGGTTTCGGAGGCGAAAGTTAACCCTTTCGTCGAATTGGAGAAATTAACGAAAAAGCAGGGCGGACGCTGATCCGAGCCCAGCGCGGGGCTCATGCCGGCCAGATGTCCCCGGGGCGACATGGGGGACGACGTGCGGCTTGCGCCGGGGGGCGATTTTGGCTAATAACCCGCCAATCCGTGGCAGCGATCCGCTGCCTTTTATTTTGCAGTGAGACCGGACCATGGCAGTTCCTAAAAAGAAGGTATCCAGTTCGCGCCGCGATATGCGCCGCAGCCATCACGCGCTGAAGGTGCAGAAGGCGACCGAATGCCCGAATTGCGGCGAGTTGAAGCGCCCGCATCACGTGTGCGGTGCCTGCGGCCATTACGACGGCCGGGAAGTCGCGGCGACCAGCGCCTCCTAAGCGCGCGGCCACCGAACTTGTTCGGTAGCCGGGAAGGAGATGGGGTGTGAGCGCCAGCCTGGCTATTTCTCTGGATGCGATGGGCGGAGACAACGCGCCGGAGATGGTGATCCGCGGCGCCGATATCGCGCGCCAGCGTTTCCCCGAGGTGCATTTCCTGTTCTTCGGTGACGAGAAGCGGATCCAGCCGATGATCGATCGGCTGCCGGGGCTGAAGGCCGTCAGCACCGTCCGCCACGCCGAGACCGAAGTGAAGATGGACGACAAGCCGAGCCAGGCGCTGCGCGCCGGCCGCGGCTCGTCCATGCGGCTCGCCATCGATGCGGTGCAAAAGGGTGAGGCGGCGGCCATCGTCTCCGCCGGCAACACCGGCGCCCTGATGGCGATGGCGAAGTTCGTGCTGAAGACGCTGCCCGGCATCGACCGGCCGGCGATCGCCTCCTTCTTTCCCACCATCCGCTCCGAGAGCGTGATGCTCGACCTTGGCGCCAACGTGCAGTGCGACGCCAGCAACCTGGTGCAGTTCGCGGTCATGGGCAACGTCTTCGCCCGCACTGTGCTCGGCGTGCGCGAGCCGACGACCGGCCTGCTCAATGTCGGCACCGAGGAGCAGAAGGGTCACGAAGAGGTCCGCATCGCCGCGCAGATCCTGCGCGAGGCCAATCTGCCTGGCGCGTTCGTCGGTTTCATCGAAGGCGACGACATCGCCCGTGGCACCGCCGACGTGGTGGTGACCGATGGCTTCACCGGCAACATCGCGCTGAAGACCATCGAAGGCACGGTGAAGCTCTACGGCCATTACTTGCGCCAGAGCTTCAAGAGCTCGTGGATCGCCGGCCTCGGCTACCTGCTGGCGCGTCCGGCCTTGAACGCGCTGCGTGCGCGGGTCGATCCCCGGCGCTACAATGGCGCCATCTTCATGGGACTGAACGGCATCTGCGTGAAGAGCCATGGCGGCACCGACGCCTTCGGCTTCGCCAATGCCATCGGCGTCGCCGTCGACATGGTCGCCAACGGCGCCATCGAGAAGATGAAGCAGGAAACCGCGCAAATGATGGCGACGCCTGGCGCATCCCAGACCGCCGCGTCGCTATAGGATCACCCAGGGCATGGTTACACGGTCTCGCGTCCTCAGCGCCGGCTCCTATCTGCCCTCGCGCATCGTCACCAACGACGAGCTGGCCAAGACCCTCGACACCAGCGACGAATGGATCCGCCAGCGCACCGGCATCCGTCAGCGCCACATCGCGGCCAAGGGCGAGCTGACCTCCGATCTGGCCGTCGCCGCCGCCGAGCAGGCCCTGAAAAACGCCGGTTTGAAGGGCTCCGACATCGATTGCATCATCCTTGGCACCTGCACGCCGGACCACACTTTTCCGGCGACGGCAACCAGGGTGCAGCAGCGCCTGGGCGCCCCTGGTTTCGCCATGGATTTGCAGGCGGTTTGTTCGGGTTTCGTCTTCGCGCTCGCCACCGCGGACAATTTCATCCGCCTGGGCCAGGTGAAGCGGGCGCTGGTGATCGGCGCCGAGACCTTTTCCCGCATCCTGGACTGGACCGACCGCAACACCTGCGTCCTGTTCGGCGACGGCGCCGGCGCCGTGGTGCTGGAAGCGGGCGAGGGCAAGGGCGACAAATACGACCAGGGCATCCTGTCGACGCATCTGTTCTCCGACGGCAATCACTATGAGCGCCTCTATGTCGATGGCGGCCCATCGGCGACGCAAACGACCGGCCATGTGAAGATGGACGGGCGCGAAGTCTTCCGCCACGCCGTGGTCAATCTCGCCGCCGCGATCGACGCCGCCATCGCCGCCAATCATCTGACGCCGGACGAGATCGACTGGCTGGTGCCGCATCAGGCGAATCGGCGCATCATCGACAGCATGGGCCATCGGCTGAAGCTGACCGAGGATCGCGCGGTCATCACCGTGGATCGCCATGCGAACACGTCGGCCGCTTCGATTCCCCTGGCATTGGCCGAAGCGGTGAATGACGGACGCATCAAGCGCGGCCAACTGGTGCTGATGGAAGCGATGGGCGGCGGCTTCACCTGGGGCTCGGCCCTGGTGCGTTGGTAGCCCATTTACCATGATGCCACGCCCGATTCCGGCGTGCGTCTTAAGATCGTTCCTTAATTGACTGATATAGCGTGACTCGTTAGGGTTGTTTCCGACCTGTCACGAAAGACTCGCGACCGCGCAACGCAAGAACGCGGCGACGGATCGCAGGGGGATATTGGGCATGACTGGAAAGACAATCACCCGCGCCGATTTGAGTGAGTCGGTCTACCAGGAGGTAGGTCTCTCGCGGAACGAATCGGCGGAGTTGGTCGACACGGTTCTCGAAGAAATTTCGGCGGCGCTCACGCGCGGCGAAAGCGTGAAGATCTCGTCCTTCGGTTCCTTCCTGGTCCGCATGAAGGGTGAGCGCATCGGCCGCAACCCGAAGACGGGCGAGGAGGTGCCGATCAAGCCGCGGCGCGTTCTCGTGTTCCGTGCATCCCATGTCCTGAAAGATCGGGTGAATAAGGGCGGCGCCGCGTCATGAGCAGCGCCAAGCAAGCCACCCACGCTCCGGCCGAGGCGACCCAGGCCACCGCGCAAGCCAACGCGCGCGCCCGGCGGGTCGAAAAATCGGCCGATGCCTTCCGCACGATTTCCGAGGTCGCCGACGAGCTTGAGGTGCCCCAGCACGTCCTGCGTTTCTGGGAGACCAAGTTCGCCCAGATCCGCCCCCTGAAGCGGGGCGGCGGCCGGCGCTATTACCGGCCGGAGGATATCGACCTGCTGCGGGCGATCCGCGGCCTGCTCTATGACAAGGGCTACACCATCAAGGGCGTGCAGAAGCTGATCCGCGAGGGTGGGCTGAAGCTGGCCGATGGCGCCGGCCCGGTGGAGTTCCCGGGCGCCGCGCCGGACGAGGGCGATGCCGCCCCCGAGGCGCCGCGCAGCCAGATGGGCGGTGACCTGCCCTTGTTCCGACCCAATCTGTCCGAAGGCCAGGTGCGCGAGGTCAAGGCCATCAAGCACGAGCTGGCGGAACTGCGGGACCGCCTGCGCCGGGCGCTGGAAGCCGGCAAGTAGCCCCTGGAGGGTGGGCGGGGCCGGAAATGGTCCGGATCGGCCGCTAAGCCTCTACAATCCTTGCCCCTGTAGGTTCGCCCCGCTATATAACCCCCGCCGGTTGGTCACCCCCGATTTAGGGCCGCCCGGTTTGGCCTTCGGGCCATATCACGCGATGTCGGAGCGTAGCGCAGCCTGGTAGCGCATCAGACTGGGGGTCTGGGGGTCGTGGGTTCAAATCCCGCCGCTCCGACCATTTTCTTCGACTGTCCAGTCCGGAGACATAGGTAACAGATTGTTCCTAAGACATGGGTGACACCCCTGGGCCGAAGGGGTTGTCGGTTGGTTGCAAGGTTCTCTGTTCCAAGTCGATAAATCCGAGATCGTAATGCATGAAGGAGACGAGCCAGATTCCCTCGTCGACTTCCTTGATTCCGAGTTTTTGTCCGGCGAGCACGGTTGAGATGTTGATCTTCTTGCGATGCAGGCAGAGGCGCCCGCAGGCTGTGACGAGCACATCGCGGTCGTGGAAAGGGTAAGTGAGTTCAGGCAGGCCTTGATAGAGCCGCGGTGACGGGAGGTAGATCTCGGCCGGACACTTCATGTCGATGGCCTGGTGTGGCCGTTCGGTATTGAACTCCTCGACGAAGTCATCGAAGCGGGCCTGCTGCTGCAGGCTGTTGGCACCAGGTGGGCGGGTGGCTTCCTTCTTCAAGGTGAGATGCATGCGCTCGTGGCGGCCGTTCTGCTGTGGCTTGCCGGGTTTGATGCGCTCGATCTCGATTCCCAGGCGCAGCCACCAGACCGAGAGCTTGGAGAGATTGAACAGGGCATTGGCGCTGGCGAAAGGCACGCCGTTGTCGCTGCGAATGGCGGCGGGCAAGCCACGCTCCTGGAACAGGCGCTCGAAGGCGGTGAAGGCCAGCTCTTCGCGGGTGGATTCCAGAGCCTCGCACAGCAGCAGATAACGCGAGGCATGATCGGTGACGGTCAGAGGATAGCAATAGGCTTTGTTGCCGAGCTGGAACTCGCCCTTGTAGTCGGCGCACCACAGGTCGTTAGGGGCTTGGCCGGCGGACAGCGGCGTGCCGCTCGCCCTGTTGCGCCGCTTGTTCATGCGCTTGACCAGCCCGTGGCGGTCGAGCACGGCATGGATGGTGCTGATCGCCGGCACCCGCACATCGCCAGCCAGGCGCCGAATTACCAACTCGCGGAGCTTGCGCGCGCCCCAGTGCGGCTTGTCCCGCTTCAGGTTGACGATCAGGCTCTCGATCGGGCCGGGAAGCTGGTTGGCATAGCGCACCGGCCGGCGCGAGCGATCGGTCAGCGCCTCCAACCCATGTTCCTGATATCGCTCGAATATCTTGTAGCCGGTCTTGCGCGAAATGCCGAACTCTCGGCACAGATAGCTCATCTCCTCGCCTTCCAGCAGGCGAGCCACAAACCGTAGGCGCTCCTCCATCACCGAACTCGCTTTCCATGGCATCCTCACCTCCCCCAGGCAATTGCCTGGGGGAGGTGTTACCCATGTGTCCGGAACAAAGTGTCACCTATGTCTCAGAACGCTCACCAACCCCCGCAGCCAACAAGGCGCGGGGGTTTTTGATTCGTGCGCCCTCCGCGCCCGCTCAGCCGTGAGCGGCCACCAACGGCACCGATCGGCCGTCGATGATCTCGACGTCGAGTGCCAGCGTGTCGAGGCCCTCGACGCATCCGAGATTGACGCGATAGCCGTCCTTCGCATTCTCGCCGTCGCCGATATAGGTGAATATCCCGCAGGTTTTGCAGAAGTAATTACTCAGCACCTTCTCGTTCCACAGATACACGCTGAGATCGCGCGGATCGTGGTGCGGCGTGAAATCGGCGGCGGGGATGTAGGTCGACGACAGCACCGCGCCACGGCGGACGCAGAGCGAACAATTGCAGCGTGCGGCCGTCTTTATCTCAGGGCTGCGGAACGAGAAGCGGACGCGCCCGCAATGGCAGCGACCCCTGTACTCCATGTGCGAAGCGCCTTACTTCAAGAGATCGGCCAGCTCCATGTGGCCGCTTTCCATCGCCACCTGGCTCGCGGTGAAGCCGCCGCCATGGCGCAGGCTCTTGTCGGCGCCGAGCTCGAGCAAGGTCTGCGCGGCCTCGGTCGAGCCGGCTTCCGCCGCGCGATGCAGAGCGGTGAAGCCGGTGTTGTTCTGCAGGTTCACCTGCGCGCCGGCGGCGACCAGCGCACGGATCGCATCCGGATGATTGCCGATCGCCGCATAGCTCAGCGCCGTGCGAGCGCTGCGGCCTTCCGCGTAGTCGAACGCATTGACGTCGGCGCCGTCGGCCAGCGCGCCCTGGATCGCCGCGACATTGCCGGCCTGGGCGGCGCTCATCAACTGGTCGTTTGCCGACGAGCCGGCGCCTTTCATCGCACCGCAGGCAGGGAGCGCAGCCAAAAGCGCAAAGCCGGCGATATTTCCGAATGCAACGCGACGTGAAATCCCGATCCGCATCGAATTTCCCCTGATATGTGGCACGGCAATATTGACTGAGACTATCGGACTTGACGCGACCGTCAAAGGCCGATCACCCCCAGTCCATCATCCCAGCGCCAGCTTGATTGCGCGCGCGACCTGCTCAGCCTCGCCATCCTGGAGGCACATCGGGTTCACCACGATTATGCCCCGGTCGCACCAGGTCGGATCCACATGGATCGAAGGCGTTCCGTCCTGCAAGGCGATAACGAGGTCGAGGGCGGTCAGCGCGCCGTTCTTGTCGAGCGTCAGCTCGATCGCGGGGATTTCGTCGGTGGAGTCGGCGCCGGTCAGCAACGCCCTGGCACACTTCAGTTTTCCCAAACCCGCCATCACCGCCTGCGCATGGCCCAGCCAGCGGCGGCGCCGGGTCGCGTCGCCCTCCGCCACGAACAGTTCAAGCGCAGTCAACAGGCCGATGATATCCTCCTTGCCGACCTTGCAGGGCCGGCCCAACCCATGCTGCGGCACGCCTTTCAGCCGCCCCTTGTCAATCAACGCCGGCGGCGGCGACCATTGCTCCCAGAAAATGTCGAGATCGAGATGCTGCAAGGCGGCGGCCATGACCAGGTCGCGCTTGCCGCAGAGAATGCCGGTCGCCTGCGGGCCGCCGAGCGCCTTGCCGCCGGAGAAAGCGACAAGGTCGGCTTCTTCGGCGATGAACCGGCGCAGATTGCTCTGTGGCGGAAGTTGCGCGGCGGCGTCGACGATGACGGGCACGGCGGCGGCGTGGGCGATCTCGACCACCTCCGCCAGGCTTGGCCGCGCGAAGCGATCGACGACATAGAAGATGGCAGCGGTCCGCTCGGTGATGGCGTCGGCGATCTCCCACGGTTCGGCGTCGCGTACGCCGGCGCCGGCATAGCGGTCGGGCAGGCCGACCTCGACGATCTTCACGCCGGCGGCGCGCACTGCGTGGTCGTAGAAATTGCGTTGGCTGCGCGCCATGATCACTTCGTTCTTCATGCCGCTCGTATCGGGCAGGCGCGCCATCTTTGACGGCTCCAGCCCGGTGATGCAGGCCGCCGTCGCCAGCAGCAGGCACGCCGCCGCGCCGGAGGCGACATAGCCGGCCTCTGCGCCGGTCTCGCGCGCGATCACCTGCGAGGCATGTGCTTGCAGCTCCGCCATGTCGACACAGAACTTGGCGGCGTCCGCCATCGCTGCTGTGATTTCCGGCCGCAGGATGCCGCCCGACAGGCGCGTCGCCGTGCCCTTGGCGTTGATGAGCGTCCGGACACCGCGTTGTTCGTAGATGTTCATCAGGCGCGCACGGCCATGATAGCGGTGATCTCGACCGAGATGTTGATCGGTAGGGTGCCCATGCCGACCGCGGCACGGGCATGGCGACCCGCCTCGCCAAACACCTCGACGAAGAGATCGGAACAACCGTTGATGACCTTTGGATGGTCGCCGAAGCCGGGCACGGCATTGACCATGCCGAACACGTTCAGCACTCTTTCCACTCGATCGAGCGAGCCCAGCGCCTTGCGCGCCGCCGCCAAGAGAACCATGCCGGTGCGCCGGGCGTGATGATAGGCCTGCTCCACGGTGAAGTCCTTGCCGACGATTCCGCAGGCGAACGAGCCGTCCTCCAGCAGCGGTCCCTGCCCGGAAAGATAAAGCACCCCATTGTGCAGGTTGGCGGGCACGTAGGTGCCGGCGGGCGAGGGCAGGTCCGGCAGGATGATGCCGCGCTCCTTCAGGCGTTGCTCGGCACTCATGAGATATCGCCCTCCCAACAAGTTCCAATCGACCAGAGTCCTACCGCACCCTTCAAACGGCGCAAAGCGGTCATGCGGCCTCCGAAATCAATGCGCGCCCGGGCAGGAAGCGGATGCCGAAGGCATGCCCATAGACGCGGTCCAGCCCCGTTGCAATCGCACCCATCAGGGTGGCGCGGTTCTCCAGCGGGCTCGCCGCCACCGGGACGGGTCTCAGCAGGCAGCGCGCCAGGTTTGCCTCGATCCCGGAGACCATCTCGGGCCGGGTGCCGATGCCGCCACCCAGCACCACAAGCTCGGGATCGAACAACGCGGCGACGGTGGCGATGCCGATCGCGGTCCATCGCGCCGTGTCTTCGATGATAGCGCGCGCAATCTTGTCGCCATTTTTCATGGATTCGATGATGCCTTTGACGCCGTCGACCGGCCCGCCGCCGGCCTCGCGATACCGCCGCAGGATGCCGACCGTGCCGACGACGGATTCAAACGTGCCTTCGGTAACGTTGCGTCGATCGAAGGGGTCGGCGGCAATGGGCAGATAGCCGATTTCCGCCGCGGCGCCATGCGCGCCCCGCACCAGATTTCCGTCGGCGAGCAGTCCCATGCCGATGCCAGTGCCGAGCGCGATGAAGGCCAGG
>DASZQC010000131.1:0-2477 GCA_035549815.1 Dongiaceae bacterium | reverse complement strand
CCCGAAGGACGCCACGCGCCGGCTTGGCAATCGCTCAAGCTGGATCACCGAAATGAAGGACAACAACTGGTCCGTCCATAGCGACTGCATAACGCTGTCTGACGAAGACGCGGCGCCATAGCGCCAGCCGCACCGACCGGCCTGCCGGGCGGCAGGCCGGTCCCATCACTCCATCGCGCCGATTGGCTCGTCCGCTCAGCGGATTCGCGGCGCATGACAATCGCGAGAGACATTTCATGAAAGCGAACCGGCCGATCGTGCACCTTGTCGGCAGCGTGCCCCTGAAGAGCAGCGAGAGCGTTTTCCGAGCCGTTTCCGACGTGGCCGGCCCTTATCTCGCGCGCCTGCCGGACGGGGAGACCGACGCACGGGCGATCTGGGCCGGCTATGTCGGGCGCCGGCTCGATATCAATCCGGCCCTCGAAGTTGATCCGGAGTTCCCGCACTTCGACTGGCATCAGCACGACGGCAAGCTCGTCGCGCGGATGCGGCAGCTCCGCTTCAAGGCCGGCGTCGATCCGCAGTCGGTGAAGTTCGAGATCGACTACGCGCCCCCTGCCATCGAATCTTTTGCGAAGTTCGACGCGCTGCAGCGGCAGGGAATCATCCCCGCCGGTGTGCGGTTTCAGGTGGCGATACCGACGCCGATTGCGCTCGCGTATAACTCTATTACCCCGCGCGATCAGGACGCCTTCATCGCCGCTTATGAAAAGCAGATCATTGGCGAAGTGCTGGAGATCGCCGCCGCGGTGCCGCACGACAAGCTGTCGATCCAGTGGGATGTCTGCCAGGAAGTGCTGGTCTGGGAGAACACCTATCCGGTACGCCCCGCGCACTACAAGGAACAGATACTGTCGGAGTTGCAGCGACTGGGTGATGCCATCCCCGCCGATGTCGATTTCGGCTATCACCTCTGCTACGGCTCACCGCAGGGTGAGCATCTGGTGATGCCGAAGGATGCCGGCGTCATGGTTGAGATTCTGGACGGCCTCTTTCCGCGGCTGCACCGCAAGGTGCAGTTCGTGCATTTGCCGGTGCCGCAGGATCGCTCTGACGACGCCTTCTTCGCGCCTTTGGAGAAGCTGAATTTGCCCGAAGGGTGCGATCTTTATCTCGGATTGATTCACTATCGCGACGAGGCGGGCGACCGCCGGCGGCTCGACGTGGCCCGGCGCCATGTGCGGGTGGATGGAGTCTCCTGCGAGTGCGGATGGGGACGGAGCGATCCGGCCCAGGTTCCGGATCTTCTGGCGGCGCATTCCATGCTCGCCGGATACCTCGAAACCGCCGGGTAGCAGCGACGGGAAACGGGGCGGGCACACTTGAATCTTCTCCCGTTCATCGCCACCGGGGTGGGCTTGGGCGCCGTCTACGGCATGTCGGCCGTCGGGCTGGTCGTGCTCTATCGCGCCTCCGGTACGCTGAACTTCGCTTTTGGCGCGCTCGGCGCCGCCGCCGCGCACTGCACGTGGACGCTCATTGAATACGAGATCCTTCCTGTCTGGGCGGCGTGGATTGTCGGCATCCTCGTCGCCACGCTGATCTCCTTCCTCTATGGGCGTCTCGTTTCATCGCGGCTGATTGATCGCAGCCGGCCGATCCGGGCGATCGCCACCCTGGGCCTCGCGCTGTTCCTGCTTGGCATCATCACGACCATCTGGGGCCCTGGCCTGCCGCGCCGCCTGTCCCTGCCGACCGACTTCATGAACATCGTCGTCTTCGGCATCAAACTGTCCTACACGCGGCTGGCCGGTTTCGCATTCGCCGTGCTGGCGGTGGTCGCCATCGCCATCCTGCTCAACCGCACGCGGATCGGCCTTGCCATGCGCTCGCTCGCCAGCAACCGGCCGGTCAGCAGCCTGATCGGCATCAATGTGGCTGCGGTCGATTCGGTCGCCTGGCTGATCTCGGGCGCGTTTGCCGGCGTGGCGGGGCTGCTCCTCGCCGACCTGCTCGTCATGAGTCCGATTCCGCTCACCTTTCTCGTCATCCCGGCGATTGCCGCCGCCGTACTCGGCCGCCTGACCTCGATGACCGGCGCCTTCATCGGCGGGCTGATTGGCGGTTTTGCCGAAGCGCTGCTGACGGGCGTGCCGCAGGTTGCCGTCGTGCGCAGCGCCGCGCCTTACCTGATCGCGCTTCTCTTCATCGGCGTCGTCACGCGCGCCAGCGTCGGAGCGCGCGATTGAGCCCGCTCTCCGCCCTGGTGCTGGCCGCCGCCGGCGGTGACATGAGTCCGGCGGCGCGCTACCGGCAGCTTCTGGTCATGTCGGTGCTCTATCTCCTGCTTGCGGCGATCATCGCGGCGCTCGCCGGCGGCTTTTGGCTGATCAATCTCACGGCCGCCTACGCCACCATGCTGGCGCTGATGGGCACCAATCTCCTCTTCGGCCAGCTCGGCCTCGTCTCGCTCTGTCAGTTTGCCCTCGTCGGCATCGGCGGCTGGGTGGCGCTCTATGTCTTCCACAATTGGCATT
>DASZQC010000130.1:0-6572 GCA_035549815.1 Dongiaceae bacterium | reverse complement strand
CATCACATCCTCGAGGAAGGTGACCTGGCTCTCGTCGATGAACAAGCTAAGCTCGCCCGCCTCGGTGAAATCGGTCTGCGCCGCCATCAGCGTCATGCTGGCGATCCGATCGTCGCCATCGCGCGCCATCGCAGCCGCGGTCAGCGCCAGCAGCGTGCCGCCCAGGCAATAGCCGGCGGCGTGAATCCTGTGCTTTGGGCAGATCGCGCCGACGGCGTCCAGCGCCGTCATGATCCCAAGGCGGCGGTAATCCTCGAGGCTGAGGTCGCGATCCTCGTACTCCGGATTCTTCCACGAGATCATGAAGACGGTATGACCCTGGCTCACCAGGAACCGCACCAGCGAATTCTGCGGCGAGAGATCGAGGATGTAGTATTTCATGATCCAGGCCGGCACGATCAGGACCGGCTCCGGATGGGTCCTGGGCGTTGCCGGCGCATATTGGATCAGTTCGATCAGGCGATTGCGGAACACCACCTTGCCCGGCGTCACCGCCACGGTTTCTCCGACCCGATAGGCATCTGCGCCGGCGGGCGGCTGGCCAAGGGCGGCGCGCTGCCAATCCTCGATGAAATTCTGTGCGCCGCGGACCAGGTTCTGCCCGCCCTGCTCCGTCGTCTTTTTGAGCGTAACCGGGTTGAGGAACGGCAGATTGCTGGGCGAGAAGACATCGAGCAACTGGCGGGTGACGAACTCCATCACCTGTTCATGATGGCGGGTGACTCCGCGCACGCCGGTCGTGGCGTTGTACCACCATTGCTGATGCAGGAGGAATGCCTGGTAGATCAGGTTGAAAGGCGGCTCGCGCCATTCCGGTTCGGCAAAGCGACGATCCTGCGCCAGCGGCTCGATGCAGGGTAGATGGCCGTCGTGGCCCGCGGCACAGCGCGCAGCGTAATGCACGAACCGGGTCCATTTGCGCAGCGCCTTGCGCATGAGGTGGGCTTGCTTGCCCGGCGCCAGGGCCAGGTGCATGGCCCAGTCGGCATAGGCCTGATAGAGCGAGATCGGCGAGATAGCCGCGGTTCCCCGCGCGATCAGGGCGTTCACCAGCCGGTCGAGGGGAAAATCGGTCGGCTCGGCCAGGTCGCCGCCCTGCACCGGCGGAGCCGGCAACTTCACCAGCGGCGCCGGCAGTGCCTTCGCGACCGAATGCCGCAGCGGCGGCCCGCCCCCGGCTGGGTTCCGGCGGCGGGCGGGTTTCGCTGTGGCCGGGCCGGACTTGGCGCCGCCGCGGGACCCGCGCCTGCTCGTATCCATTGGACGATCCTGGTTGCAGCCTGCGAAAGCACTTTCGGCTGCAGCATATAGGACATTCCGCCCTTCGCGGCAGTGCAACCGATGTCGCAGGGCCGCTAGCCGACCGGTGCGCCGAAGACCTCCATGGGACGGCCATAAAGCGCGTTCGGCAGCCACATCCCGATCGCCGGGAACACATAGAGCACGATCATCGAGATGATGACCAGGAACATGAAGGGCAGCATGCCCGAGAAGATCTGGTTGATCGTCACATGCGCCGGCGAGACCCCCTTCAGGTAAAACCCGGCCATCGCCACTGGCGGCGACAGGAACGAGGTCTGGATGTTGAGAGCCACCAGCAACCCGAAGAACAACGGATCGATGCCGAAATGCTGCACCAAGGGCAGGAAGATCGGCACGAAGATGACGATGATCTCGGTCCATTCCAGCGGCCAGCCGAGCAGGAAGATGATCACCTGCACCAGCAGCAGGAAACCGATCGGCCCGAGGTCGAGCGCCAGCACGAAATCGCGGATCACATCCTGGCCGCCCAAGAGGCCGAACACGGCGGAGAAGATGCTGGAGCCGACGAACAGCCAGCACACCATCGCCGTGGCGCGCGCGGTGAGGATCACCGATTCCTTCAATTTCTCGAAGGTGAATTTGCCATAGGCGATGGCGAGGATCAGCGCACCCAGGGCGCCGATGCCGGCCGCTTCCGATGGCGTCGCCAGGCCGAAGATGATGCAGCCCAGGACGCTGACGATGAGCAAAGCCAGCGGGAAGAAAGAGGTCAGCAGCAGCCAGACCACCCGCAGGAACGGCACGTTCGTCTCCGACGCCGGCAGCTTCGGCGCCAGCGACGGATTGAGGATCGCACGTCCGATCACGTAGAGCATGTAGAGACCGGCCAGCAGGAAACCGGGGAAGAAGGCGCCGGCATAAAGCTGCACCGGCGACACACCGGCGGTCGCGCCGTAAAGGATCAGCATGATGCTGGGCGGGATCAGGATGCCGAGGCAGCCGCCGGCACAGATGACGCCCGCCGACAGCTTGATGTCGTAGCCGGATTTCAGCATGGCCGGGAACGCGAGCAGGCCCATCAGGGTCACGACGGCGCCGACGATGCCGGTCGCGGTCGCGAACAGGGCGCAGGTGGCGAGTGTCGCCACCGCCAGGGCCGCGGGGATGTTCTTGGCCGCGACCTGGATGCTTCGGAACAATCGGTTGAGGATGTCGGCGCGTTCGACCAGGTAGCCCATGAACAGGAACAAGGGGACCGGCAGCAGCACCTCGTTGGTCATCACCTCGAAGGTCTTGCGCACCACCAGCGCGAAGACCGGCGCCTCGCGGAAATCGAAATAATAGAAGGCAAAGCCGACGCCCATCGCCATCAGCGAGAAGGCGATGGGGAAGCCCAGCATGATGACGAAGATGAACAGCGCCAGCATCAGGACGCCGACCTGGGGATCGGTCATCGGCCGGCTCCTTTCCCGCCAGTTAGTTTACCGGCGGCTTGCTTGGCGGCCGCCTCTTCCAGGATCTTCTTTTCCATCTCCTCCACGTCGCGCAGCCGCCTGGGCCAGACGCCCGTGTGGATGCACTGGATGCAGCGGATCGTCTCCACGATACCCTGCAGCAGCATCAGGATGCCGACGATGGGGATGATGGTCTTGAACGGCGCCAGCGGCATGGTCGCGGGCGAGTTGCTGCGCTCCCATGTCATCCAGGCGCGGTCGGCCTCCAGCGTGCCGGCCCAGCACAAGGCCAGGATGCCGGGAAAGAAGAAGATGATGTAGAGGATCAGGTCCAGCATGGCCTGACGCCGCGGCGCCCAGTTGCGATACAGGAAATCGCCGCGCACATGGCCGTTGCGCGACAACGTGTAGGCGCCAGCCATCATGAACAGCAGCCCATAGAGCATGTAGCTGACATCGAAAGCCCAAGTGGTGGGCCGGTGGAACAGGTAGCGCGAGAAGACTTCGTAGCTCACCACGAACACCAGGGCGAGAATGGACCAGGCGAAGATGCGGCCGATCCAGGTGTTGAGCTTGTCGATAAAGAGAAGGGCGCGCTCCATGCTCGCTCTTTCCACAGGAATGATTGAATCCGGGTGCAACAAGAAACCGGTCGAGGAGGTTCCCCGCCCCCTCGACCGGCCGCACTATAGACCCTTGTTACGCCTTGAAGAAGTGATCGAACGCCATATCGCGGCTGACCACGTAGTCACGCTCGAAGCCGACCACGCGCTTAACCCAGGCCTTCTGCGATTCGATGACCTTGGCGAAGAACGGATCTTCGCCGGAGCGGGCGGCGATGATCTTGTCCCACGCCGCGAGCTGGGCCTCGAGCACCGAGTCCGGCGTCTTAACGACTTCGACACCGGCGGCCTTGATCTTCTCCAGGTCGGCCGAATAACGATCCTGCGCCTTCCACGACATGTCGGCCGAGGCCGCCTCGGCGGCGTATTTCAGGATCGCCTGCAGGTCCGGCGACAGGCCCGCGTAGCGGTCCTTGTTGAAGATGATCTCGAAGCATTCCACGGCCTGGTGATAGCTCTGGACCATGTAGACCTTGCTGACGTCGGTGAAGCCGAGCACCAGGTCCGACGACGGGTTGTTGAATTCCGCCGCGTCCAGCGTGCCAGTCTGCATCGCCGGGACGATCTCGCCGCCGGCCATGACGGTGACGGCGGCGCCGACTTCGGTCATCAGGTCCGCCGACAGGCCAACGGTGCGGTACTTCAGGCCCTTGAAATCCTCCGGCGACGTTACCGGCTTCTTGAACCAGCCGAGCGGCTGGGTCGGCATCGGGCCGGTCAGGAAGCCGACCAGGTTGAGGCCGAGCACCTTGCCCACCAGCTCGTCATAGAAGGCCTGGCCGCCACCATACTTGATCCAACCGAGGAGCTGGTTGGCGTTCCAGCCCAGCGCCGGGCAGGTGCCGAACAAGGAGAAGGCCTTGCTCTTGCCGTACCAATAAGCGGCGACGCCATGGCCGCCGTCGAGGATGCCGTCATTCACCGCCTGCTGCAGCTCGAACGCCTTCACGACCGTGCCGGCGGCCAGCAGCTCCAGCTCCAGGCGGCCCTTCGCCATCTCGTTCACCTTGGCGACATAGTCGCCGGCGAACTCGTTGAAAATATCCTTGGCCGGCCAGGTGCTCTGGAATTTCAGCTTCACCACGTCCTGCGCGCGCGCCACATTCGGCGCGGCCAGTGCGGCGCCGGCCACGGCCGCGCCGGTGCCGATCTGCTTCAGGAATTTGCGGCGATCGGATTTGGACTTGCTCATTTCTCTCCTCCCACAGGTTCTTTGTTGTTGAGCATGCTTGTCCGTGCCCCGGGTTGTATTTCCCCGACGCAGCGTGCCGCCAGTGTGAGGGCATCAAACGCAGAGTCCAAGCGGATTCGACCTTGGTCGCGTACGACCTTGGTCGGATCACGCGCAGATAAACAGATTTGCGGCACGGATATTCGCAACCGCAGCATGGAAAGGGCTGCGGTGTCGAACCAAGTTCAGTATTGGTCGGGGATGTTCTGGCTGATGCGCCAATCCTTCAGCAGCACCCGGCGCCGCTTCGGGTAACGCTGTTTCAGCGGCCGCGCCTTCTCGATGCGGTCGGCACGGAAGTGGCGAAAATCCTGGCGCAGCTCGCACCACGCCGCGACCACCCGGGTGCGGTCGAAGAAAGCGAGCGCGATCGGCCAGATCACGCGGTCGGAGCGCTGGCCCTTCTCGTCGCAGTAATAGATCTTGAGCTTCACCTCTTCGCGGATCGCCGCGCGGATCGGCGTCAAGTCCGCCGGCTCGGGTGCATCGTCCGGGCGCGGCGCCACCATCACGCCGGAGAGCTCCACCCGCTCCTTCAGATCCTCCGGCAGTACCGACGCGATCTTGGTCAGCGCGTGGCGCGCGGCCTGCGCCAGCGTCCGGTCGCCGCGTTGCATCACCCAGCGCGAGCCCAGCACCAGCGCCTCGATCTCGTCATCGCCGAACATCAAGGGCGGCAGCAGGAAGCCCGGCCGCAGCACATAGCCGATGCCGGCCTCGCCCTCGATCGTGGCGCCCTGGCTGTTGAGGGCCACCACGTCGCGATAGATGGTGCGCACCGACACGTTCAGCTCGTCGGCCAGGCGCTCCGCACTGACCGGCCGGCGATGGGCGCGCAGGGCTTGCAGCAGCCCCAGGAGGCGTTCCGACTTGGACATGGGGCAAGCATGGCAAAGCGGCGGCGCCGGTGCCAGCGCGCTTTTGCCAAATGCTGACAGGTCTTGTCAGGATTATTGACCCTCCACCCGGGCCCAAGCCTGGGTGGGCATGTCGATTTTGGCGCATTCGGCGTCGAGACACGCCGTTTTCGCGTTATACTGTGTCGAAAATTGGCCAGGGGCGAGCGGCCAACCAGCTAGCCTCGGCCGGCCGGATCGCTCGCCCTGCCCGGGGCGCACAACAACATCAACCGCGTTCGGCCCGGAGGGATGAGGTTCATGCTGCCAGCTTTGTTTCCGTCCAAGCTCCTGCGCTACGGCTTCAAGAAGAAGTATCCGGCGCAGCGCTTCATCCCGAAGCAGCAAGACCTGAAGTCCAGCTATGACGTGGTGATCATCGGCGGCGGCGGCCACGCGCTGGCCTGCGCCTATTACCTGGCGCGCAACCACGGCATCACCAATGTCTGCATCCTGGAGAAAGGCTATCTCGCCGGCGGCAACACGGCGCGCAACACGGCCATCATCCGCTCCAACTACCTGACGCCGGAGGGCGTGAAGTTCTACGAGCAGTCCTTGGAGCTCTATCGCGGCCTGTCGCAGGATTTCGATTTCAACATCCTCTATTCCGAGCGCGGCCACTTCACGCTCGCCCACACCGACGCCGCCGTGCGCACCAGCCGCTGGCGCGCCGAAGTGAACAAGCAGCTCGGCGTCAATTCAGAGCTGATCTATCCGGACGAGATCGCGCGGCTCTGCCCGCATCTCAACATGTCGGACAAGGTGCGCTACCCGATCCTGGGCGCGCTCTATCATCCGCCGGGATCGATCGCCCGCCATGACGCCGTCGCCTGGGGCTATGCCCGCGGAGCAGCGGCGCTGGGCGTGGAGATTCACCAGCAGACGCCGGTCACCGGCATGATCATCGAGAACGGCGCCATCAAGGGCGTCGAGACGCCGCGCGGCCGCGTCTATGCCAACAAGGTGATGCAGGCGGTCGCCGGCTCCACCTCGGTGGTCGCCAAGATGGCGGGCTTCCGCCTGCCGATCCGCACCATCCCGTTGCAGGCCTGCGTGTCGGTGCCGCTGAAGCCGTTCCTGGACCAGATCATCGTGTCCGGCTCGC
>DASZQC010000129.1:0-5362 GCA_035549815.1 Dongiaceae bacterium | reverse complement strand
CGTCGCTCATGATCGGCGCGTTCTCCAGCGCGTCGACCGGGCCCATCGGCCAGTCGTCGCAGGCGGCGCCCCAGGATTCGTCCTCCGCGAAGGATTTCAGCAGCGGATAGCGCGCATAGTCGGCGCGCAACTTGTCAAGATTGTTGAACGGCACTTCCTCGTGGCAGTCGACCGAGAGGCCGAGCGCATCGCCCCAATCCGGCCGGTCCAGGAACAGATCCACCATGTAGCCGACCTCGCTCTGGATCGAAGCTGAATCGCCCCGGTCGAACAGGTCGATGATCTGCGGCACCGTCTCGATGCTGCTGCGGTTGTAGAGGTTCTGGAAGAAGTAGTTCAGCAGCATGTCGCCGGTCACCACCACGCGGGCGCTGCCGCCGGACGGCAGGTCGACCGAGGTGTCCAGGGGCTGCTGGTTGTAGCGCTCGACCAGCGCCAGCGTCCGCGCCTCCAAATCCGGATATTCCTCGGCGCAATCGGCGTCGCGCTTGCAACCGTCGAACAGCACGCGAAAGGCGCGGTCGGTGCGCCAGGCGTCATCCTCGATGAAGTCGGATTCCGGCAGATAGACCGAATCCAGGATCACGCTGCGCAGATCGTGCGGATAGTCGCGGATATAGGTCAGCCCCAGCCGCGTGCCGTAGGACAGGCCATAGACGTTCCATTGCCGGAGACCGAGCGCGTTCATCAGATCGTGCAGGTCGGTGACGCTGTCACGGCTGGTGTAGGAGAGCGGGTCGTGCCCTTCCTTCTCGATCCGCGCCCGGCAGGCGATGGTCGCCTTGCGCCAGGCGTCGTTTGCCTTCTGCCGGTCCTGGCCGAAGGCCAGCGCCTCGATCTGGAGCGTCTCATATTCGCTGCAATCCATGCGCGGCTGGCTCAGGCCCGTGCCGCGCTGGTCCATCAGGATCAAATCGCGCTCGTTGAGCCAGGCATTGTCGGCAATGAACCCCCACCAGAAATCGACGCGGTCGGCATCGAGCCAGGCGCCGTCGCCCGGCCCACCGGCCAGATAGATGACCGGATCGTCGCGCTTGCGCGTGGCGGGAACCGACAGCACCGCCACCGGCAGCTTCAGCACCAGATCGCTGCGCCCGGCGCGGCTCTCCGGGACGCTCAAATGATAGCATTTGGCGGCGATCTTCTCCGGCGGGGTGAACCAGCAGGGGACGGGTTCCAGCCGCTTCGGCCCGACCTTGGCCGTATCCGCCCACGCGCCAGCGCCCGGCCACAGCAGGCCGAGCAGGCAAATCCCGAGCAGAATCGTCATCTGGCGCAAGCGGGGAACCCTTTGTCGGATGCTATTTTGGATGTGGGACTCACAGGGGGCAAGCCTTCCATGAGACGGTTTAACTTTGCCCCGTTCTAATTTTGCCCAGTGTGATGTGGATCGCTACACTCCCCTGCCCGCGACGACGAGAATGCCGACCATGCGCCGCCGCTACCGCGTGATCCTCTGGAGCCTGCTCGGCTCGCCGCTGTTCATCGGCGGCGTGCTGGTCGCCATCTTCATCTGGCGTCAGCCGCTGACCGAGTGGATCATAACCGGCTATTTGCAGCGAAATTACGGCATCGCCAGCCAGCTCGCGATCGGCGAGATCGGCCTGTCGGAGGTGCGCATCGACCATGTGAAGCTCGGCGACCAGGCGCCGTTCGAAGCCAGGAACGTGCGCATCGCCTATGACATGGCCCCCTTTGATTTGACTGGCCACATTTCGGCGATCGAGGCGGCGGAGATTTCCGCCCACGGCAGGATCGAGGGCGGCACCGTCACCCTGGGCGATTTGCAGCCGCTGATCGACGGCGGCTCGGGCAGCACAAGCGGTGAAGTCAGGCTGCCGGAACAGATCTCCATCGACCGGCTGAACTTCCAGCTTGGCACGCCGCTGGGCGATGTGGCGATCGGCGGCAAGGCGCTGCTCGGCAAGGGCGCACTGTCGCTCGACTTGACCGCGACGGACGGCGGCGGCCACACCAAGGGCGCCGCCAAGGTCGACATCTCCGACGCCATGGCGCAGCCGACCATGTCCGGCGAGATCCGCCTGGCCCTGGAGCCGGGCTCGGCCCTGTGGGGCTTCGCGCCGGAGATCGCGCCGCAAAGCGGTACGGTCGAGGCCAGCATCATCCTGGACCATGTCGCGCCGATGAGCGATGCGGCATCCCCTGATGACAAGACGGGCGGCAAGCCGGTGCTGGTGTCGCTGAAGCTCGACCGGTTGCAGAACCCGCAACTGGCCGCGCCGCTATCGGGACAGGCGCATGCCGAGCTCTCCGACATCCAGTTGCCGATCCAGGCCAACAAGATCGGCTTCGACCTGAGCGGCGGATTGTCGCCGGCGGCGCGGGCCTCCGGCGACGGCACCGGCGCGCTGGCCCTGGTCGACGGCCGGATCGCGTTGGACCTCTCGCTGAAGATCGCCGCGACGGACGACAAAATCGAGCTGGCCGGATGGCGGATCACCCAGCCCACGCTCGATGCGCCGCTGCGCCTCGCCTACACCAAGGGCGAGCTGGTCATCGCGCCGACGGACACCGCCACCGTCACGCACAAGGGCATCGCCGATCTTGCCAAGGTGAACTCGATCGCCGCGGGCAAGATCGCGCTGAAGCCGGATGGCAGCGGATTTCATTTCCTGGGGGCGGAGGGCACCTGGCGCGCGACGGCGACGACGGCCGCGCTCGATTTCAGCGTGAAGAGCACCGGCGAGACGGTGAAGATCCAGGCGCCTGCCGTTTCAGCGAGCTCGGAGAATGGCGCCTACGGAATCACCTGGGACATGAACGCCGCCAAGGTCGCCTTCCAGAACCAGGCGCGCGGCATGAGCGGCAAGAACGCGGTGATCAAGCTGTCCGGCCAGCAGGACAATATCGCCGGTGAAATCCGCATCAGCACCTTCACCGCCGGCGCCGGATTGCCGACGCTCACCCTGAACGGCGACGGCCAGTTGAAAGCCAGCAAACTGACCGCGCAATTGAACGCCATCACCGGTGCCGGCGGTGGCGTCAATCTGGGCAAGGTGAAGGTCAGCGGCAATATCGCCAACCGTTCCTATCAGGCCGATCTCGATCTTGGGCCCGTCGCCTTCGTCGTCGGCGGGTTGCAGCCCGCACACCTGTTCCCGGCGGCGAAATCCTATATCGAGGATTTCTCCGGCACCGTGCGCCTTGCCGGCCCGGTAACCTGGAGCAAGGGCAAAGCGAAATCCGACCTGAAGCTGGGTCTGGAGAAATTCTCCGGCACCGCCGGGCCGGTGCAATTCGTCAACATGAACGGCGTCATCACCATCGACGAGCCGTGGCCCGTCTCCACCGCGCCGGGGCAGGAGATCGCCATCGAGCAGATCCTGGCCGGCCTGCCGATGAGCAATGCCCTGCTGCGGTTTGAGTTGTCCGCCCCGGTCATGCATATCGCCGAGGGCCGGCTGGACATGGCGGGCGGCCGGGCCAGCGTCGCGCCGACCGACATCAACATGACCGCCGCGGGCCAGCGCATGACCCTGAAAATCGATCAACTCTCCGTTAGCGAGCTGTTCAATGTGGCCGGGGTGGCGGGCCTGAGCGGCGAAGGGACGATCTCCGGCCAGGCGCCCATCACCTTGTTTCCCAACGGGATTATCATCGACAAGGCGAGTTTTGCCGCCGACGCGCCGGGCGTCCTGCGCTATGATGCCGCCCAGGCGCCGGGGGCCTTGGCCAGCGCAGGGGATTCCGTCGGACTGGCGTTGCAGGCTTTGTCGGACTTCCACTACAAGGAACTGGCCGTGACTCTTGACCGTCGGCTGACGGGGGATACCGACCTGGGTTTGCACATCTCCGGCAGCAATCCCAGCTTCTACAATGGCTATCCGGTGGAATTTAACCTAAACCTCTCCGGCAAGCTGGACGAGGTCCTGCGCAAGGGGTTGGCGGGATACCGTCTGCCTTCTACCATCCAAGAGCGACTCAACGAGCTGCAATAGAGGCCCTGCTGTGCGCGCACATCAAAGAAACGCCCCGCGTGTTCTGCTCACCTGCCTGATCCTCGGATTTGCCGCCGGCTGCACGCCGACCGTGAAGGTCGAAGCGCCGGACAAGCCGATCGTGATCAACCTCAACGTCAAGATCGAGCAGGAAGTCCGCGTCAAGATCGACCGCGACGTCGACACGCTGCTGCAAGACAACCCAGATCTGTTCTAACGGAGCCACCGATCATGTCCCGCAAGATCAAGTCGCTGCTGAGCACCTTGCTCGCCGTGCTGATGCTGAGCGTCGCGGCGCCGGCTTTCGCCGACCCGCTGGACGACGCGCGCGCCGCCGGCCAGATCGGCGAACGGCCGGACGGCCTGGTGGGCGCGGTGAGCCCCAGCGCGCCCGCCAACATCAAGTCGCTCGTGCAGGCGACCAACGCCAAGCGCCTGGAGAAATACGCGCAGATCGCCAACGAAAAGGGCGTGCCGGCCGAGCAGGTCGGCGCCATCGCCGGCGAGAAGATCATCGGCAATCTGAAGCCCGGCTGGTTCTACATGGATGCCTCCGGCAATTGGGTGAAGAAGTAAGGCATATCCCGCATGGCGGACTTACCGCGGGGCATTGACGAGACCGTCAACCTGCTGCGCCAGGGCGACTACGTGGCGGATCGCAGCCTGGCGACCGCCGTGTTCCTGTCGCTGAAGCTGAAAAAGCCCTTGTTCCTGGAAGGCGAGGCGGGCGTCGGCAAGACCGAGATCGCCAAGGTGCTGGCCGCGACCCTCGGCCGCAAGCTGGTGCGCCTGCAATGCTACGAAGGCCTGGACGTCGCCAGCGCCGTCTATGAGTGGGACTATCCGCGTCAGATGCTGGAGATTCGCCTGGCCGAGGCGGCGCATGTGGAGTCCAAAGAGCGCATCGCCGCCGACATCTTCTCCGAGCGCTTCCTGATCAAGCGCCCCCTGTTGCAGGCGCTGGAAAAGGGCGAAGGCGGCGCGCCGGTGCTGCTGATCGACGAACTGGACCGCACCGACGAGCCGTTTGAGGCCTTCCTGCTGGAGCTGCTGGCGGATTTTCAGGTGACCATCCCGGAGCTGGGCGTGGTCAAGGCGGAAGAGCCGCCGATCGTCGTCATCACCTCCAACCGCACGCGCGAGATCCACGATGCGCTGAAGCGGCGCTGCTTCTACTACTGGGTCGATTATCCGGACGCGGAGCGCGAGCTGCAGATCCTGCGCACGCGCTTGCCCGCCGCCAGCCTGGATCTGTCGCGCGAGGTGGTCGGCTTCGTGCAGAAGCTGCGCGGGCGCGACCTGTTCAAGCTGCCGGGCGTCGCCGAGACCATCGACTGGACCGATGCGCTGATCCAGCTCGACCAGGTGACGCTCGATCCCAAGGCCATCGACCATTCCCTGGG
>DASZQC010000128.1:0-10976 GCA_035549815.1 Dongiaceae bacterium | reverse complement strand
ATTGGCGATGCCGAGCCCGCCGATCAGCAGCGCGGAAAGGCCGATGAGGTCGAGATAAGAGCGCGTATTCTCCAGGAAGTCGCGGGTGCGGCTGCCGGCATCTTCCAGTTGCCGGATGCGCCAGCCGGCATTGGGGAAATCCGCGTTGAGTTCGTTGCCCGCCGCGATGCGATCCACGCCGGGCGCGGTCTTGATGCGATAGGAGTGATAGACGAGGCTGCCGGGCTGGATCAGGCCGGTCGCGTCCAGCGCCTCCGGCGAGATCAGCAGGCGCGGACCTAAAGCAAAGACCTGCGTCGTCGCATCCGGCTCGCGCGCGATCGCCGCGGTGATCTGGAACCGCACATTGCCGACGGTCAGGTGGTCGCCGACCTTCAATTGCGCGCGCTGCAGCAGGACCTGGTGCGCCAGCGCCCCGTATGTGCCGTCCGGCTGCCGCGCCAGGAGCTCAGGGATCGGCTTGTCCGTCGAGAGCGTGAGCGCGCCATAGAGCGGATAGGCAGCGTCGCCGGCCTTCAGCTCGACCAGGCTCGGCAGCGCGTCGCTCCCCGAACTCGACTGGGGCTTGGCCATCGCGCGCATCTCGATGACGTGGGAGACCTGGCCCAGTTTTTCGATCGCGGCCAGTTCGGCGGGATCGGCGGCGCGATGCGTCAGGCGCACTTCCAGGTCGCCGCCCAGCAGCGCCCGCGCATTCTGCGCGATTCCCGCAATCGCCGCCGCGCTGATCGAGCCGATGCCCGCGATCGCCGCCACGCCCAGGATCAGACAGGCGATGAACAACCGGAACCCGCGCGTCCCCGCCCGCAATTCCCGCGCCGCGATGCGGAAGGAAACGGGGAAAGTCATGCGTCTCTCGCCCACACTCGCGCGTACACTCTGTCGTCATGGTCGCATTCAGTGCGACCATCCACGAGTTTCGATATGGGAGACCGTGCTATGGCAGGCAAACTCGTGGATGGTCGGGCCAAGCCCAACCATGACGGACGGTGAAATGGCGAAACTGTCGACAAAGTCATCACGCCCGCGCCTTGGCGCTGTCGCTGACGATCTGCCCGTCGGCCATGTGCAATTGCCGGCCGCAGCGCGCGGCGAGCGCGGGGTCGTGCGTGATCAGCAACAGGGTCGCGCCGATCGCCTGCGCCTGCGTGAACAGCAGGTCGATGATCTTGGCGCCGGTCTCGAGGTCGAGATTGCCCGTCGGCTCGTCCGCCAGCAGCAAGGCGGGACGCGGCGCCAGCGCGCGGGCCAGCGCCACGCGCTGCTGCTCGCCGCCGGAGAGCTGCGCCGGATAGTGCGTCAGGCGATGGCCGAGGCCGACGGATTTCAACGCCGCCTCCGCGCGCGCGAAGGCGTCCGCCGCGCCGGCCAGTTCCAGCGGCACGGCGACATTCTCGGCCGCGTTCATGGTGGGGATGAGGTGGAAGTTCTGGAACACGATGCCGATGCGGTCGCGGCGCAGCAGCGCCAGCGCATCCTCCGACATGTTGGTGAGGTCCTGGCCCGCGACCGCGATGCGGCCCGACGTGGCCTGCTCCAGTCCGGCGATCAGCAATAGGAGCGACGTCTTGCCGGAGCCCGATGGCCCCACCAGGCTCACGCTCTCGCCCGCGCTAATGTGAAGATGGATGTCGTGCAGGATGTTGACGCGGCCGGCTTCGCTCGCCAGTGTCAGATGCACGCTGGCTAGATCAATGGCCGGAACCGCGGATTTATTGACAGGAAAATTTCGAGTGTCGCGTTCGATGCCGTGGTCGTCCAAAAAATGTTCCCCTTTGCTCGCGCGCCGTCGCGTGTTGAACGCGCTGATCGCTCTATCCCTGTTCGCCGCCGGAGCGGCAACGCAAATCCCCGTGACCTCGCCTGCCCAAGCTACCGAACCGACAGCCGCCGGGCCGATCAAGATCCTCGCCTTCGGCGATTCGCTGACCGCCGGCTATGGCCTGCCGGAGGCGGAGGCCATGCCGACGCAACTGGGCCAGGCCCTGGATAAGATGGGTCGCCCGGCCCTTGTGATCAATGGCGGCGTCTCCGGCGATACGTCGGCGGGTGGCGCCGCGCGCATCGACTGGGCCCTGGCCGACAAGCCCCAGATCATGATCCTGGCGCTCGGCGCCAACGACATGTTGCGCGGCCTCGACCCGGCCGGCACCCGCGCCAATCTGGAAGCCATCATCGCCAAAGCACAGGCGGCGCATGTGGAAATCATCCTGGCCGGCATGATGGCGGCGCCGAATCTGGGCGCCGATTATAAGCAGGCCTTTGACGCGCTTTATCCCGACCTGGCCAAGGCGCATGATCTTCTCTTCATGCCGTTCCTGTTGCAGGATATCGCCATGCAGACCGACCTCAACCAGACGGACGGCATGCACCCTAATGGCAAGGGCGTGGCGGTGATGGTGCAGCACCTGCTTCCCTTGGTGACCGAGGCGATGGACCGCGTCGAGAAGCGGGGCGCGACATGACGCGCTTCCGCGCCGGACACGCCGCGGGCGAGGATTGGCGCCGCGCCGTCGAATCCTGCCTCGCCGAATTGAAGAACGCGCCGGCGCCGAAGGACGGCACGCAGCCGCTGGGCTTCGTCTACATGACCGACGTGATCGCCGACCAGGCCTCCGGCATCCTCGACCGGCTGCGCGACGAGACCGGCGTCGAGCATTGGGTCGGCGCCACCGGCATCGGCATCCTCGGCAATTCCGGCAGCGGCTCCGGCGAATATCACGACCAGCCGGCGGTCAGCGCGCTCATCGCCGACCTGCCGGGCGATTCCTTCCGCGTGTTCCCCGGCCGCGGCGACGATGCCGCCGGCGCCGGCAGCGACTGGTTCGAGGCGCAGAAGCCCAACGTCGCCATCGTCCATGCCGACCCGCGCGCCCAGCGTCTGCCGATGATGCTGGACCGCCTGGCGGAGGCGAGCGGCGCCTATCTGGTGGGCGGCCTTGCCTCCTCACGCGGGCCGATGGTGCAGATCGCCGGCGAGGTGAGCGAAGGCGGCGCGTCGGGCGCCTGGATCGGCAGCCAGATCAACCTGATCGCGGGATTGAGCCAGGGCTGCATGCCGATCGGCCCGGCGCACGTCGCGACGACGGCGCAAAAGAACGTGGTGATGGAGATCGACGGCCGCCCCGCATTGGACGTGTTCAAGGAAGAGATCGGCGAGATGCTGGCGCGCAACCTGGAGCGCTGCGCCAACTTCATTTACGCGGCGCTGCCGGTCGGCGGCTCCGACACCGGCGATTACCTGGTGCGCAATCTGATGGGCATCGATCCCAACAAGGGCTGGATCGCCATCGGCGACCAGATCGATTCCGGCGACGGCATCATGTTCACCAAGCGCGACCGCGCCAGCGCCAAGGACGATCTGGTGCATATGCTGGAGCGCCTGAAGAAGCGCATCTCGCGCCCGATCCAGGGCGGGCTCTATTTCTCCTGCCTGTCGCGGGGCCACAATCTGTTCGGCGACGCCGGCATCGAATTACAGATCGTGCGCGACGTGATCGGCGACGTTCCGCTGGCCGGCTTCTTCGCCAACGGCGAGATCAGCCACAAGCGCCTCTACGGCCACACCGGCGTTCTGGCGCTGTTTCTGGAGCCGTGATGGGCGGGACGCCGCGCCGTCCCCAACAACCCGACTCGTCATGGTCGTGCTTGGCACGACCATCCACGAGTTTGCCTGCCACATGCGAGTTTCCGCCCAGCGAAACTCGTGGATTGCATGATTGGCGCTGCCTCTGTTGGATGTGGCGCCGGCAGTCCCTCGATCGTGGATAGGTCTTTGACGACCGTGACCATCTTGAGACTGCCGGCGTCGCGGTCGAACACGCGAACGGTAGTCAGGGCTTTGACGCCCGCATGCAATCCGGCGTGCTGACCATGGAATTGAGCTTGCCGGATGGGGGTATCATGAGCAAGGCGGTCGTTGGGGTGGATGTATCGAAGGACTGGCTGGACATTGCCCGCTCGGACAGCGCCGAGGTGGTGCGGATCGCCAATACCGAGGCGGCGATCGCCGCCTGGGTATTGGCGGCGCGGGAGGCGGGCGTTTGGCTGGTGGCCTTTGAACCGACTGGTGGCTATGAGCGGGAGCTGCGGGACGGCTTGCAAGCCCATGGCATAGTCTTTGTCCGGGTTCATCCGAACCAGATCGTCGCCTTCCGCAAAAGCCGGCGGATCAAGGCCAAGACCGACCGGATCGATGCCCAGCTGATCGCTCAGTTTGCCGCCGAAGAGCTGCTGCGCCACGGCCTGCCGATCACCATTGCCGGTGACGAGACCTTGCGGGAACTGGCCGCCCGGCGCCGGCAACTGGTGGATACCCTCCAGGCCGAGAAGTGCCGCCTGGCGTTGGCCCGCAGCGCCATCGTGCGCGCCAGCCTGGCCGATCAGATCGCCGGCCTGCAGGCCAGCCTGAACGCCATCGAGGCCGCCTTGCTGGCTCACATCGCCGAGCAGCCGGAGCTCGCCCGGCACTTCGATCTGTTGCAGACCTTGAAGGGCATCGGTCCCATCAGCGCCATGACCCTCATCGCCGAACTGCCCGAACTCGGCCGGCTTTCCGGCAAGCAGATCGCCGCCCTGATCGGACTGGCCCCGCAGAACCATGAGAGTGGCAGGTCCAATCACCGCGCCAAGACCGGCAAAGGGCGGAGCGACATCCGCCGCATCCTGTTCAACGCCGCGCGTTCCGCTATCCAGCACAACCCTATCATGCGCGCCTTCTACCAGAGGCTCGTCGAGCACAACAAACGCACCGGAAAGGTCGCCCTCGTCGCCGTCATGCGCAAAATGCTCGTAACCCTCAACGCCATCGCCAGGGACCAGAAACCCTGGAAGCATCATGCCGCTTGACAACATCACGGTAGATGGTCGGAACAAGTCCGACCATGACGGCGGAGTAGTAATGACAACGGCCGGCGCATCCGCACCTGCCTTCCAACTCACTCAAATTTTAGCTAAAGCCCGCGCGATCTCCGCGCGGTGCGAAGATCAATCAACAATCACCGGCAGGTTTTCATCGCCCATGGAGAAGCGGTCCTCGGCGGCCCGCAGTTCGGCGCGCTGGGCCACGGCGACACCGATGGTCAAGATCGCGATGGTGGCGATGGCGACGATGGTGATGGGCTTTTTCACGATCTGATTCATGATGCCGGTCTCGTGCGGAAACTCGTTGCTCGCGTCTGACAGTCATCATGCGCGAACAAGTTTTCACACTCGTTAACAGGCAGCCCAAAAACCTCGAACTAAGCCGTAAGCGATAGGCCCGCGTGTGAGGTGCCGCGTTTTTCCCCGCCGATTTTTCCCGCCACTTTTTCCGCGGGCGTGTCGTCAGCTCTCGCTGGCGACGCGCATCGCCTGAATGGCCGGCGCGTCGTGCAAGTCGCCCATGAAGAACCGGTCGTTCACCGCGCGATGCTGGACGCGCTCCGCCAGCGCGCCGCCGACGATCAAAACCGCCAGCGCCAAAGCGGCGCCGATGGTCAGCAGCTTGGTCAAGGATCCGGTTGAAATGCTCGTGATCATCGTCATGCCCCGAAAGTCGGGTCCTCTGTAACTTCCCCGCCCACCTTAAGGAACGGAATATCTCTGGCGTTTTGGTGTGCTAAACATGGCGATCCTGGGGCTTTAACGCTGTGATCGGGCGCACGAGGGGCCGCAAAAACCGGGCCGATCTTGGTAAATTCAAGGAAATTCAATGCAGTACAGAAAGCTGGGCCGCACTGATCTCAGCGTCAGCGCGATCTGCCTGGGAACCATGACCTGGGGCATGCAAAACACCGAGGCGGAGGGCCACGCGCAGATGGATTACGCCCTGGAGCAGGGCGTGAACTTCTGGGACACGGCGGAGATGTATCCGATCCCGGTGGCGCATGAGCGGTTCGGCCATACCGAGGCGATCATCGGCAGCTGGTTCAAGACCCGCGGCAACCGCGACCGGGTGATCCTGGCGACCAAGATCGTCGGTCCCGACGACCGCTTCAAGAAGACCCGCGACGGCATCAACCGCTTCACCCGCGCCAACCTGCTGGCGGCGATCGAAGGTTCCCTGAAGCGGCTCAACACCGACTATATCGACCTCTACCAGCTCCATTGGCCGGAGCGGAACATCAACGCCTTCGGCCGGCTCTATTACGCGCATGACGCGGAGGAGTTCACCCCGTTCGAGGATGTGCTCCGCGTGCTCGAGGATGCGGTGAAAGAGGGCAAGATCCGCCACGTGGGCTTGAGCAACGAGACCGCCTGGGGCGCGATGCGCTGGCTGCAACTGGCCGATTCCGGGATCGGCCCGCGCATGGTCTCGATCCAGAACTGCTATCACCTGTTGAACCGCATGTTCGAGGTGGGCCTCGCCGAAGTGGCGATCCGCGAGCAATGCGGGCTGCTTGCTTTCTCGCCGCTGGCGATGGGCACGCTCAGCGGCAAATACCTGAACGGCGCGCGACCCGAAGGCGCCCGCATGACCCGCTTCTCCAACTTCCCGCGCTACATGGCGCCGCGCGCGCAGGAGGCGATCGCCGCCCATGTAAAGCTGGCGCGGAAATATGGGCTCGATCCGGCGCAGATGGCGCTCGCCTGGATCAACGGCCGCGACTTCGTCACCGCCAACATCATCGGCGCGACCAACCTGGAGCAGCTCAAGAGCAACATCGCCAGCATCGACGTGAAGCTGCCGGCGGAGCTGATCACGGAGATCGAGGAGCTGCAGAAGGTCTACACGATCCCGGTGCCGTAACCCCGCCCACAGCCGTCATCCCGGCCGAGCACAGCGAGCGCCGGGATCCACGGTACGGAACGCAAGGGCGGCCGCCCATGCGACGGATGGTGGACCCCGGCGCAAGCGGCCGGGTTGACGGTTGATTTATGGGATAAGTGGGTAGCGACTATTCCGTCGGATCAAACCGCAGCATCTCCGCATTCGTCAGCGACTTGCCGGTGAGGCGCAGCAGGAAGCCCCAGTGGCTGACGACGGCGATCTCCGGCCAATCCTGCCATTGGGCGGCGCGGGCGCGGAATTGCCGGGCGCGCTCCTTGACCTGATGTTCGGTCTCGTCCAGCGCCGGCCACCAGGTCTCCTCGATCTGGTCGAAATTCAGCGCCGGCCAGCTTTCGCACAATTTGCTGCGCACGGTGCCGATGTCGCACTGGTACATCGCATGCTCGCGCACCAGGGGCTCGATATCGACCGGCACCTTCAGCACGCCGGCCAGGATCTCCGCGGTCTGCAAGGCGCGGGTGTATGGGCTGCTCAGCAGGCGCGCCACCGGCCGCTCCGACCTTTGCAGCGCCAGCGCCGCGTCGCGCACCTGCGCCCGGCCCGCCTCGGTCAGATGCGGGTCGAGGATGCCGGGATCGATGCCGGTGCGGCTGAAATGGACGTTGAACTCGGATTGGCCGTGCCGGATGAGAATCATGATCGCCGAGATTGGTCCGTATGGGTTGATAACGCGGCCCTATTCCACGTCGATGACGGGACGGTCGCCGCCCGGGCGCGTGGGCTCGATCCGGCGGGTCGGCTGCGGATCGCGCGCCGCCTCTTCCTCCGACACCACGGTGAAGCTGCCGTCGATGGTGCTGGTCGTCGAAGCCGAACGGCGATAGACCCGGGTCTCGAAATGGCCGGCGGTCCGCCGCAGCAGCCAGTGCCGCGTCATCGGCAGCATCAGCAGCAGGGCCAGGGCATCGGAAAAAAAGCCGGGCACAATCAGCAGCATGGCCGCCGCGGTGAAGCAGGCGGCATCGAGCAGGGAATGGCCCGGCTCGGTCCCGTCCGCCAGGGCGGCGCGCAATTTGCCCACCGCCTGCATGCCGGTCCGGCGCAGCAGCAGCAGCCCGGCCACCATCGCGCCCAGCACCCAGATCAGAGTGAAAGCGAGGCCCAACTTGCTGCCGATCCACACGAATCCGGCGATTTCCAGGAACGGCAGGGCAAAGGCCAGCAGACCGATCCATCGCATCATTTTTACCTGCCCAGCAGGCCGAGGCCGGGGCAAAAGCTTGCCCCGGAAGCCGCTATTGCCTATCTAGGAGGGTGCGGGCGTCGCCGCAACCGTGAAAGCCGGTGCGGGTTGGTTTCCAGCCGGTTTGATCAGGCCGGTTTCGTAGGTTGGCCAACGGATTCAGACGGTTTCGCGAACAAATTTCGCGGGTCAGTGCCAGGTCAGTGATCGTGTTGGAAATCCTCTTCTTTGCCATCGTCGCGGCGTTTCTCGGCTGGCGGCTCTATAGCGTGCTGGGCCGCCGCACCGGTCACGAGAAGCGTTTCGATCCGTTTGGCCAATCCGACGCGCCGACCAGCCTGCCGGATCGTGAAGCCTCTGGTCGCGAAGGCGCCCGCGACAATGTGCGCCGCCTGCCCGAGCCCAGCCCCCGCGCGGATCGCCCGTCACTGGACCGCAATGCGGAGCGCGAGCGGCGCAAGATCGAAGCGGCGATCGCCAGTGTCGCCGGTGATGTGCGCCGCGGCCTGGACGAGATTCGCGCCGCCGATGCCAAGTTCGATCCCGTCGATTTCATCTCCGGCGCGCGCATCGCCTTCGAGATGATCCTCAACGCCTTCGCCAAGGGTGATTCCAAGGCGCTGCGGCCGCTGTTGAGCGACCAGGTCTATGAGAATTTCGCCGGCGCGATCGAGGAGCGGAACCGCAACAAGCAGCGCCTGGAGACGACCCTGGTGGGCATCCTCAGCGCCGACATCGTCGAGGCGGAGTTCGCCAAGGACAGCAACGAGGCGCGCGTCGCGATCAAGTTCGTCTCGCAGCAGATCAGCGTGACCAAGGACCAGGAAGGCCGCATCATTGACGGCGACCCCAGCGAGGTCGCCAACATCACCGACATCTGGACCTTCCAGCGCTCCGTCAAGTCGCGCGACCCGAACTGGGTCCTGATCGGCACCGAAAGCCCGCAATAGACCTCACGCACATCTGAGGCTGGCAATGCCCGTGTCATCATGGCATGGGTTGCGGATGCCGATTGCCGCCCTGATTCGCCACCGACAAGAAGCGCTGCTCGCCCTGCTCGCATTCCTGTCGCTCGCCTCCTGCGCAACCACCGGAACGCCGCCGCATCTGCGCCCGCTGTCACAGCTTCCTGGCTGGAACGATGACGCAACGTTCCAAGCCTATCCGGCACTGAGCGCGAGCTGCGCCGTGATCGCCACCTTGTCGGCGGAGAAGCCGGCGGCGCTGGGCGGCAGTCCGACGGAGTGGCGCGACGGCTGCGCGGCGATCGAGGAATTGAAAGCCGCCCTGGTGAGCAACCCCGATGTCGCGCTGCGCCAGGTGCTGCAGACCCATTTCGTGGCGCTCGATCCCGGCGCCGGCACCGACATGCTGATCACCGGCTATTACGAGCCGCTGCTGGACGGCAGCCGGACCAAGGATGCCGCGCATCCCTATCCGCTCTATCGCCTGCCGCCCGATCCGACGCAGTTCGACCGCGCCCAGATCGATGGCGGCGCGCTCTGCAACAAGAAGCTGGAACTGCTCTGGGTCTCCGACCCGGTCGATGCCTTCTTCCTCCAGGTGCAGGGGTCGGGGCGCGTGCGCCTGCCCGACGGCAGCATCACCCGCATCGGCTTCGCCGGCACCAACGAGCGGGAGTACGTCTCCATCGGCCGTGCCATGGTCGATGCGGGGATCATGACCAAGGAACAGGTGACGCTGCAGACCATCCGGGCCTATCTGGACGCGCACCCCAACGAAATCTTCGACTGGCTGCACAAGAATCCGCGCTATGTCTTTTTCCGCGACCTGGGCCCGTCCGACGATTCCGGTCCCATCGGCGCCTTGAACGTGCCGTTGACGCCGGGACGCTCCGTCGCGGTCGATCCGGAGTTCATTTCCCTTGGCCTGCCCGTGTGGTTGAATACGACCCGGCCCGATACCGGCGCGCCGCTGCGGCAACTGGCGGCGGCGCAGGACAAGGGTGGCGCCATCAAGGGGCCGGGGCGGATCGACCTGTTCTGGGGCGCGGGCGAGGAAGCGGAGAGGCTGGCGGGCGAGATGAAGCAACCGGGGCAATATTGGATCATCGTGCCGCGCAAAGTGGGCGAGCGCTGGCTGGCACAGCAGGGGACCGGGTTCTAATTCATGCGCGTTGCTTTGTTCGTCACCTGCCTGGTCGACCTGTATCGCCCCGTGGTCGGCTTTGCCGCCATCAAGCTGCTGGAGCAGGCGGGCTGCCAGGTCGAGGTGCCGGAGGCGCAGACCTGCTGCGGCCAGCCCGGCTACAATTCCGGCGACCATGCCAGCGCGGTGAAGCTGGCGCAGCAGGTGATCGAAACCTTCGAGGGCTACGATTACGTCGTGGCGCCGAGCGGCTCCTGCGGCGGCATGATCAAGACGCACTACACCGAGATGCTGGCGGACGACCCGGCCTGGCGAAAGCGCGCCGAAGCGCTGGCCGCCAAGACCTTCGAGCTGACCCAGTTCCTGCGCGACGTGATGAAGTGGGACAATGTCACCGCGACATTTTCCGGCAGCACCACCTATCACGATTCCTGCTCCAGCTTGCGCGAGCTGAAGGTGAAGGGCCAGCCGCGCGCGCTGTTGGGCAAGGTCGACGGCCTCGCCTTCAAGGAGCTGCCGGACGGCGAGCCCTGCTGCGGCTTCGGCGGCACCTTCTGCGTCAAGTTCCCCGACATCTCCAACAAGATGGTCGAGGCCAAGGTCGACAACATCCAGGCGACCGGCGCCGGCATGGTGCTGGCCGCCGACATGGGCTGCCTGCTCAACATCGCCGGCAAGCTGAAGCGGCAAGGCAGCCCGGTGCAGGTGCGCCACGTCGCCGAGGTGCTGGCGGGGATGACCAGCGACCCGGCGATCGGCGAGGGGAAGTGATGGCAGCGCTGATGAGCCCCTTTCTTTATCCCCTCCACCCGAAGGGGGGAGGCTTAGGGAGGGGGCAGCCGCGTCTCCTCTGCCAGAAGCCTTCGCTCGCTGCCCCCGCCCCTGCCCTCCCCCGTTCCGGGGGAGGGAGAA
>DASZQC010000127.1:0-23443 GCA_035549815.1 Dongiaceae bacterium | reverse complement strand
GAGCGGATCGTCAGGCGAGAGCAGCAGCGGCTCGTCGGGTGCATCCAGCAGCGGCACCTCGGGATCGTCGGGTCAGTCCAGCGGCTCGTCAGGCGAGAGCAGCAGCGGTTCGTCGGGTGCATCGAGCAGCGGCACCTCGGGATCGTCGGGTCAATCGAGCGGCTCGTCGGGCGAGAGCAGCAGCGGCTCGTCCGGCGCTTCGAGCAGCGGCACCTCGGGATCGTCGGGTCAATCGAGCGGATCGTCAGGCGAGAGCAGCAGCGGTTCGTCGGGTGAATCCAGCAGCGGCACCTCGGGCGGCACGTCGGGATCGTCCGGGTCATCCGGATCGAGCGGATCGTCTGGCCAATCCAGCGGCGGCTTCTGATTTGATCTCATCAACATCGTAGGATTCCGATGAGATTGGTGTCTAAGCAAGATGCGGCCGTCACTGCGGCCACGCATCTTGAGGCGGCCGCAAACGCCACTGTCCCTTCCACCTCTTGCGAAAGACCGCGATCAGCCAGCGGCGTTTGGACCGGCGCCGCCGGTATCGTCGCCGCTGTGGGCAGCGCGTTTCTGCTCCGGGACTGGGCGCAGGCCGGCTATATCAAGACGCTGGCCGTGCTGTTCGCGATGGCGGCACTCATGATCGCGGTCGATTTGCTGGTCTATCGAGTGCAACGGAATCCTGGTCGGGAGATGAGCCGGCGACCACAGCGCAATCTCGACACGCTCAGGGTCGCCCAGAAGCTCGTGGGCTTCTGGCTGACGATCGGGACGATCGCCGCGCTGTATGCGCTGATCCCGGAATACAAGGACCCGTTCTACACGCCCTTCAAGGACGCCGCCCTGTTGCTGCTGCCAGCACTTCTGGTCGTATCGCCGTTCTACATCGCCTATGTGGACCGCCGGCAGAACGATCCCGTCGATTCCTATGCCCAGCTCGCCATGCTCCTGGGCGGCAACCGACCCGCCGATTGGGGGCCGCTTCAAACGCACGCGCGAGGATGGCTCGTCAAAGCCTTCTTTACTCCTTTGATGTTCGTGTTCGTCAATGACGGCCTGGCCGCGATGTGGTCGAGCCCCTACATCGCCCAGCTCGATTTCCAGCACATCTTCTCTTGGCTCTACGACCTGCTCTTCCTGCTTGACGTCTCGCTCGCCGCGATTGCCTATGCGCTGACCCTGCGTATCCTGGACAATCATGTGAGAAGCGTCGAACCGACCATCGGCGGGTGGATCATCTGTGTGATCTGCTACCGGCCGCTGGTCGATGTGCAAGCCCCGTACATCCAATACGAATTGGACAACGTATACTGGGGAAGCGTGTTGTCTCCTTATCCCCTGCTCTACGTCTTGTGGGGCAGCGCGATCCTTTTCCTGATCGTCATCTACGTTTGGTCAACGGCGGTATTCGGCCTGCGCTTTTCCAACCTGACCCATCGCGGGATCATCACCCACGGACCGTATCGTTGGGTGAAGCATCCGGCCTATCTCGCGAAGAATCTCAGTTGGTGGATGATCTCCATCCCCTTCGTTGCCGGCGCAGGATGGCTGACGGCGATCCAGTCCTGCATCATGCTCGGCGCGGTAAACCTGATCTACTATCTGCGGGCCAAGACCGAAGAACGGCACCTGGCGGCCGATCCGGTCTATCGCGACTACCAGACCTACATCGCAACGCAGGGCCTGTTCGCGCGCCTGTGCGGGACGCTGACCGAGGGCCGTCGCGGCGATTCAGATCATTAGAGCGTGGTTCCGGCAAGAACCGGGGTTTGGTGCGCGAACCGCTGGCCCGCGAGCAACAATCCGGACAATCCGGATCGTCATGACTTATCATCTTTCAGCCGTTTGCGATGCGCCGCGGCCTTGGTGCGGTTCCCGCAGATGGCCATGCTGCACCAGCGGCGCTTGCGCCCGCGCGTATGGTCCACGAACATCAGCGTGCAGTTCGGCCCTTCGCACGCTTTCACGTCCGCGAAATCCTCGTCGCAGACAAACCGCGCCATTGCCTGCCCGATCGGCAGCAGCAAGGAATCCGGCGCGCGCCAGCGCCGCGTCACCTGTAACGCGAGCGCGCCAGTACCGTCCCGAGAACCGTCCCGAGGACCGTGTTCGGCACGCCCGGCTTCCCGCTGTCCGACGTGCCGCTGCAGGAGATCGCGCGGGACGTAGCGGCGGGACGCCTCAAGGCGAAACCGTCGCGCGTGCTCCGGTTCGAGGAGATCCATGAAGCACATCGCCTCATGGAAGCCAACGAAGCGGGCGGAAAGATGGTTGTCGTGCACGCCTGACCGCGGCCAACGTAGCCCCTCACGTCGGGGGATTTGGGGGCGGCGATCATTTCGATCGCTGCCTCGCCGCCCGGCGATCTGGATATGTGCAGACCGTGCCGCGCTTGGATGACCGGCGCCGTGCCGCGCCCCTCGGCGGCGCGGTTCCACCGCCGCATCTCTTTTTTCCCCTCCTCGGAACCAACCCACTCGCCAGGTGTCATTTCCCGTGGCCCGGCACGCAGGGGAGTCTGTGACTTTTCCGTGTCAAGTCATTGAAACAATGTGAGAAGTTGCGTGAAATGGCAGATTCTTGTTGCAGCGCAGCAGAGGTGATGTTGCATAGCAATGAGAGGTGCGGGCCACGCCCCACAGGATCGCGGCGGGGTTCGCGGCCGCACAGTCGGTTTTGGTGTCTGCGGCGGATACGCCGCCCGGAAAGAGGCATTGGATGTGGGGCAGGCAGATTGCTGACAGCGCGGCGGCCGCACGGCCGTTCATCACCCGCCCCTGCCCCATCGTCGCGTGCCGCCATGACTAAGATCCGAATCTGCATTGCCGGCCTGCGCGGCATTCCCGGAATCATGGGCGGCATCGAATCGCATTGCGAGCAGATTTTCCCGCGCCTGCGCGAGATGGGCGCCGAATACGACATCACCATCATCGGCCGGCGCCCCTATACTACGGGCGGGCAGTTCCGCGGCGTGCGCGTGGTGGCGCTGCCGGCGATCAAGCACAAATATCTCGAGGCGATCACCAACACCACGCTGGCCGTGCTCTACGCGCGCTTCGCCCTGAAGGCGCACATCCTGCACATCCATGGCATCGGGCCGGCCTTGCTTGGGCCGCTGGCGCGGCTGCTCGGCATGAAACTGGTGGTCACGCATCACGGCCAGGATTTCAAGCGCCAGAAGTGGAACGCGCTGGCCAAGGCGGCGCTGCGGCTGGGCGAAAGTTGCGCGACGACCGCCGCCCATCGCCTCATCGTGGTGTCGAAATCGGTCACCGAAGAGCTACGCCGCCGGCATCCAAAACTCGGCGCGCGCATCGACTACATCCCCAACGGCGCCACCGAATTCGCGGCGAGCGCCGCGCAAAACGACGAGAGCAAGGTGCTGGCGCAATTCGGACTGGAGTCCGGCCGCTACATCCTCGCCGTCGGACGGCTGGTGCCGGAGAAGGGCTTCCATTTCCTGATCGACGCCTTCAAGGACGCGCAGCCCGGCTGCAAGCTGGCGATCGCCGGCGCCGCCGATCACGAGGATGATTATTCGCGCGCGCTGCTGCGCCATGCCGGCGAGCAGATCCGCTTTTGCGGCTTCCAGCCGCACGACGTGCTGCGCGTGCTCTATCGCCACGCGGCCTTGTTCGTGCTGCCTTCTACCCATGAGGGCTTGCCGATCGCGGCGCTCGAAGCGGCCAATCTCCACGTGCCGCTGTTGCTGAGCGACATCCAGCCCAATCTCGACATCGAGCTGCCGCCCGCCAATTACTTCCCGACCGGCGACGTGGCGGCGCTCAGCCGGAAGCTGCTGACGGATTACGAAACGCTTCGCGTCGATCGTTCGGCCATCGTCCGGCGATTCAACTGGCGCCGGGTGTCCGAAGCGACGCGGCAGGTCTACGCCGCCCTCGCCGGCACCTCGGGGTTCGGCATGAGCCAGAGCGAGGCGTGAGTCGCGGAACGATCAAGGACCAGGCCAAGGACCAAATATGACCAACGCGGCAATTCACAACGACGACCGGCTGATCAACATCGATATCCTAGGCGCATTGCGCCGGCGCAAATGGATCGGCCTGGCCGTGGCGATCGTCGGCGTGGTCGCCACCATCGGCATCGTGATGAGCCTGCCGGCGACCTACAAATCCACCGCCACGATCCTGATCGAGGAGCCCGATGTTCCGCAGGACCTGGTGAAGTCGACGGTGTCGACCTACGCCAACGACCGGCTGCAGATCATCCAGCAGCGGGTCATGACCAGCGAGAATCTGAGCCAGATCATCAAGGAGTTCGGCCTGTATGGCGCGACGCAACAGGGCCAGGTGGGGTCGCTGCTGATCCGGGCGCTGCGTTCGCAGGTCGATCTCGAGGTGGTTAGCGCGAACCTGGCAGGCCAGCCGCAGAACCGCTATCGGCAGCAGCCGCAGGCCTCGATCGCCTTCACCCTGGCCTTCGAGCACAACAACCCTGAGATTGCGCAACAGGTCGCCGGCCGGCTGACCGACCTTTATCTGGGCGAGAACAACCGGAGCCGCCAGGAAAAGGCCGCCGGCACCACCTCGTTCCTGACCGACCAGGCGAAGAAGCTCTATGGCGACGTGCAGACGCTGGAGCAGCGCCTGCTGGAGCTGCGCTCGAAATACAATGGCAGCCTGCCCGAGCAGTTCAGCATGAATACGCAATTGCTGAACCAGGCCCAGAGCGACCTGATGCAGAGCCGTGCGCAATTGCAGATGGCGACCGAGAAGCAGGCCTTTCTGCAGAGCCAGCTCGCGACGATCAGCCCCTATAACCCGGTGACCGCAAGCGGCCAGCCGACGACGCCGCAATCGCAGCTCATGTCGCTGCAACTGCAATATAGCGACCTCTCCTCGCGCTACGGCACCAAGCATCCGGATGTCATCCGCCTGAAGCGGCAGATCGACACCCTGAAGAAGCAGATGGGCGTCTCCGGCGCGCCGCGCCCCAGCAACCAGGACTATGCCCAGTTGCAGAGCCAGCTTTCCGACACGCTGCAGCGTTATGGCGAGAACCATCCGGAGACGAAACGCCTGCGCCGGCAGCTTGACGAGATGAAGGCCGACATGGATGCGCCGGCGACGCTTTCCTCGCAGCAGGGGCCGCCGGACAATCCGATCTATATCCAGATGCAGGCCCAGCTTGCCGACTCCAACGCGCAGATCGGCGCGCTGCGCGATCGCACGGCCCAGCTTGAGCAGAATGTCGCCGACCTGCAGCAGCGCATCCTGCAGACGCCGCGCGTCGAGGCCGAATACAACTCGCTGCGCGACCAGCACAACCTCGCCCTGCAACGCTACCAGAGCTTCAAGGACAAGGAATCCGACGCCGAGGTGGCGGAGAACATGGAGCAGCAGAGCAAGGGCGAGACCTTTTCCGTGATCGATCCGGCGCGCCTGCCCGATGTCCCGGAAAGCCCGAACCGGCAGTTGCTGATCGCCGCCGGCATCTTCCTCACCGGCATGCTGGCCGCAGCCGTCATGCTGGCGGTGGACATGCTGGACCCGCGCATCTTCGACCCGAAAAACCTGCTGCACGCCTTCGGCGAGATGCCCTTGGTGACGGTGCCGTACATACCCGCCGGCGGCGAGACGCGGAGCCGCACGCTGCGGCTGATCGGGGCCGCCGGCATCGCGGTGATTTTGATCGCCGGGGTCCTCGCCATCGCATTGCCGCAATTGGCGCCCTGACGGATCGGCCAGGCTTGGCGCTGTCTTACTTCTTCTTTTTCTCGAAGACGTAGCGATGATCGGTCGTGACGCCGTTGACCGCAACCTGATGCAGTTCGACCACGCCGGCGCCGTTGGCGAGGGCGAGCTCGGCGTCGCCGTCCAGCTGGATGGACCCGCCGCGCACATGCACGACCGGATCGGCGGTTCCCTTCTTCGGCTGCTGCAGCTTGATCGCGACCGCGCCGGGGCCGGCTTGCAGTTTCGTGTCGATCACTTCAAGCCGCCCGGACGCCTCGATGCAGGCGCCCTTGATCTTGCCCGAGGATTTCGGGTTGCGGAAGTCGCAGCGGCGGATGATGTTGTTGCTGTCCGACCAGATGCGGGCGCCGTATTTGCAGGAATCGGTGCTGCTATCCTCGATCACCGCGTCGGTCGTCTTGAGATCGAAGGCCGCGTCGCCCATGCCGCTGCCGTGGCAGCGGCGCAGGGTCACGTTCTTTGTACCGCGCTCGCAGACGATGCCGTCGCCCTGGACATAGCCCTCTTTCTTGCCGCCGGTGCGCGGATCGTTCACCGCGTTGCGCAGCACGATGTCCTCCAGCACCACATTCGCGCCGGCACTGAGGGCGATGAGCTGGCAGACATTGCTGCCGCCGGCGTCCATATGGTCGGCATCCAGTTCCAGCTTGCGCAGGATGGAATCGTTCAGGGTGCGGAATCGCGCGAAGCCGCGCACGATGCCGATGGCGCGGCAATCCTCGATCGTCACGTTGCGCAGGGTTGCGCCTTTGTCGGTCTCGACGATGCGGCCGACATTGGTGGCGTCGATGCCGGAGATCACGATGTCCTCGAAGGTCTGCGGCTTGTCCTGCTTGGCGCGAAACTTCACGAAGCCGTCGCCGGGCGTGCCGTCGACGCGGAAGCCCGACAGCCGGATGTGCGATGCGCCGTCCGTGATCGCCAGGTAGCACGACGCCTTGCGCTTGCCGAAGCTGGCGAGCGACCAGCCACGGCTGTTCCGGAACAAGGCCGGGCCTTCGCCGCGCGCGGCCGCAAGATCGTCGGCGCCGGAGATCAACCCGGCCTGGACCTGGATCGGATCATCCGGGCTGCCGGACGCCGCCAAGCGGACCTGGCCGGCATCGAGCGGGAACGAGTCCCCGCCCCCCGGATCGAAGCCGATCATGAACGCGGAGCCCGGCTCCGCCGCACTCAGCGCCTTCGACAGAGACTTGAGGTCCATGGCGTTCTGCCAATCGCGACCGTCCTGATCGCCGGCGCCGCGCGGGGTGAACAGCTTCGTGGAGCTCGGCATCGCGGCAACGGCTGCCCGGCCGCCGCTCAACAGCACGCCCGCAAGCATCGTCGCCAGGACCTGCCGCCGCGAGGCGGGGAAGAGATCGCCGGATGTCAGAGCGGCTTCACGTCGCCGCTGGGGATTGATCGGCATATCGATCCTTTCCTGCGCTATGACCGTGCGCCCCATGCGCGGAGAGTCCCCGTCGATGGGCCGCGGCGTCCAATAACAAGTCTGTGGCGCGGCGTTTTGTTGCACGCTTGCGCGGCGCAATCCCGGCACGGGGAACCTTGCGCACGGACGCCTGCTCGCAACATTCCGGGCGGGAGCTGACGATGGGCGGCCCGGACCTCGGCACCTCCATGCCCGCGTGGCTGCTCTATCCGGCCACCTTGCTGTGCCTGCTGATCCTCGCTTATCCGTTCTATCGCAGCCGCAGCGTCATCGGCCGCTATGCGCTGTTCGCACTCTGCTTTCGCTACCTTGCCTCGGCGCATCACGCCTTCACCTTCAAGGCCTCGCCGATCGGCCTGTCGTGGAACGCGCTCGGCTCCTCCGCCGTGTTCCTGGGCGGGCTGCTGCTGATCCAGCGCCGCCATCTGGCGCTGAAGCCGATGATCCCCTTCTACATCCTGATCGCATCCGTGGTGATGAGCGGCCTCGTCAACCGCGACATCCCGGGGGTCGTCGACGTGGTGGTCAAGTTCGGCTACCTCGCCATCATCACCATCAGCGTCTATGAGGGGCTGTGCGCCCTCGGCGAAAAGCGGATGATGAACCTGCTGCTGTGGTCCGCCATCATCCCGGTGTTGTTCCAGGTGCTGTCGATCGTGTTCCACGTCGCGAAGGCCAGCGAGGCCGACGGCTCCACCAGCTATATCGGCGGCTACAATCACGAGGCCGCCTTCTCGATCGTGCTGGCGACCTGCTTCGTCATCGCCTGCTTCGCCAGCGGCCTCCGCTTCTGGGTGCGCAACGCCATCCTGGTGATCCTGCTGGCCGGCATGCTGCTCGCCAACTACCGCACGTCGATCCTGGCCATCGCGCCCCTGGCCTTCACCCAGTTCAACCTGGATGTACTGGGGCGGTTCACGCCGCGGCAGCGGATCATCCTGGGCGTGGCGATCCTGGCGATCAGCAGCATCGGCGCGGCCGCCGTCGCCTGGATGCTGCGCGACCGGTTCCTGGACCTGTTCACCACGCTGGGATCGCTCGACGAGCTGATGAAGCGGCAGATGTTCTATACCTATGACGAGCGCCAGCTTCTTTCCGCGCGGCCCTATATCTGGAGCGGCTACATCTATGGCTGGCTCGATGGCGGGACAAAGAACCTGCTGGCCGGGTTCGGGCCGAATTCCTGGGTCGGATTATTCCCGGTCTACGCCCACAACACGCTTGTCTCCTCGCTCTATGAGTACGGCGTCATCGGCGTGGTCGCCATCAGCCTGCTGTGGGTCTGGATGCTGGTTGCCGCCTTGCGTCTCAAGGATGGACCGAAGGGCAAGCTGGTGGCCGCGCATCTCAGCTTTTTCCTGCTGAACATGGCGACGATGCCGCACTGGATGATCGAGGGGAACATCCTTTACGGCATCATCTGCGGCTACACGCTCTATCGTTCGCTCGGCCCGGCGACGCTGCCGGTCGCTCAAACGGTCGCGCCGAAAAATCGCGCGCCGCGACCGCGCCTGTTGAGCGGTGAGGCGACGGATGAGCCGGTGCCGCTCGCCTCGCACCGGGCCAGGATCGAGCAATTGCGGATCAAGGCGGGCATGACGCATGGCGCTTGAGACTGATATGCGGACCGCTCTGTCTCGCGCGCCATCAGAGCGCGCTGGCTGCAACCCGCTTGCGGCACAGCGCCATGGCGAGGAGGCCGCCGATGATGGCGCCGGCCGCATCGGCCAGCCCATCGCCAAGCTCCGCATAGCGCCCGGGCGCCAGCATCTGGAGGAATTCGATCGCGATGCCGAAGGCGATGATTCCGACGATCGTCAGGACCGCCCGGTTGCCGCTGCGCGCCGTCGCGACACCGACCAGCCCGAGCGCGGCATAGGCCAGGAAATGCTCCAGCTTGTCGCTGACATGTGTCGGCGGCACGGCGCCGCCGGGGACCAGGGACAGGACGCCGACAAAGGCGGCCGCCCCGTAGAAGGCCAAGCGGGGGAAGGCCAAGCGGGGGAAGGCCAAGCGGGGAAAGCCCGCGCGGGGCGAAGTCGGGAAGCGAAGGGCCATGAGGTCGCAAGATCCTTTGATCATCGGGCAGGAACCGAACGGCCCGATCCTGCTTGAGCAGCGAGGAGAATTTAAGGCAGTGCGATGGAAAACGGTATGACAGCTCAGTTGAGGCCGGTCGCGCGAAACGGCGCATGCGGCCCGCACGCAGAGGTCACGATTGTCACAGACTTGGCCCCGATAAGTCACAGATGGCGGGAGTCCTCGTTCCCGCTGGGCCGTTATAGTCGAGGCGTTCGCAAGTGCGGCATCGGAGCCGATCCGTATTCTTGCCCGCACGTGGAGTAGCCGATGCAACAGATCGAGAAAGCCCTCGCCAGGGCCCGCGAAATGCGCTCCGGCACCTATGCGGGGGGCGCCGTCAACGGGCGCGGGCCGGCCGCCGGCAACGGCGTTGCGCCGCAATACACCGAGACGCTGGTGGCGCAGGGCGACAAGCGGCGGATGGCGCAGGAGCGGCTGATGGTCGAAGGCGTCGATCACCCGGCGGCCGAGATCTATGGCCTGCTGCGCACGCAGGTGCTCCAGCGCATGAAGAAGAACAACATGTCGACCCTGGCGGTCACCGGGCCGGCACGGGGCAGCGGCGTCACCACGACGGCGGCGAACCTCGCCATCGCCATCGCGCTGGACGTGAACCAGACCGTGCTGCTGGTCGACCTCAACCTGCGCGCGCCCGCCATCCACGAGAAATTCGGGCTCGAGCCACGCGCCGGCATCAACGACTACCTGCACGGCACGGCGCAATTGAAGGACTGCCTGGTGACGCCCAGCATGCGCCGCCTGGTCATTCTGCCGGCGCGCACGGTGAAGGGCGAAACCGCGGAAATGATCAGCGCGCCCCGCATGACCGCGCTGGCGCGGGAGCTGCGCGGCCGCTATGCCGACCGCATCATCATCTATGACACGCCGCCCCTGCTGGCCTCCAGCGACACGCTCGGCTTCCTGCCGAATGTCGATGCGGTGCTGCTGGTGGCGCGCAGCCGGCAGACCACCAAGGCGCAGCTCGACAAGTCGGCGCATCTGCTCGGGAACAAAGCAATCGTCGGCACATTGTTGAATGCCCATTGAGCCGGGCATTCGGCCGACCAGAGCGAGGGCCAGGTAGACCGTATGTATGAATCCTTCTTCGGGTTGAAAGAAAAGCCGTTCACGCTGCTGCCCGACCCGGACTTCCTGTTCATGAGCAGCCAGCATGCGCTGGCGCTCAGCATTCTGGAATACAGCCTCGCCGGGCAGGCGGGATTCTGCGCCATCACCGGCGAGATCGGTTCGGGCAAGACCACGCTGATCCGCACCTTGCTGCGGCGCATCGGGCGCGACACGACGGTCGGCCTGATTTCGAACACCCATAGCGGCCTGACCGACATCACCGCCTGGGCGCTGGCGGCGTTCGGGCGCGAATCGAATACCCAGGCGGACGCCACCATCTATCAGGAGCTGATGCATTTCCTGATCGACGAATATGGCGCCGGCCGCCGCTGCGTGCTGATCGTCGACGAGGCGCAGAACCTGACCATCGACGCGCTGGAAGAGCTGCGCCTGCTGTCCAACATCAATTCCGACAAGGATTTGCTGCTGCAGGTGATCTTGGTCGGCCAGCCGGAACTGCTGGCAAAGCTCAGGAAGCCGGAGCTGCGGCAATTCGCCCAGCGCGTCAGCCTCTCCTATCACCTGCCGCCGCTGACCTATCTGGAGACCAGGCGCTATATCCGCCACCGGCTGGAGATCGCCGGCAGCCGCCGCGCCATCTTCAGCGATATGGCGATCGGCATCGTGCATTACTTCTCCGGCGGCGTGCCGCGCATCATCAATTCGATCTGCGACATGGCGCTGGTCTATGGCCTGGGCGACGACCGGCCGGACATCGAGATCGACCTGGTGCAGCGCGTGATCGGCGACCGGCAGGCGAGCGGCGTCGCCCCCTTCGCGCGCGACGCGGCGCCCGACGATCCGGCCGTCGTCGCGGAGGTCACCGCCATGGTGCGCGAGGCGCTGGAGCTGCGGGCCGTGCCGGAGGAAGAGCCTGCCCTGGCAGCGGAGCAGGAACCCGCGATCGCCGCCCCCACCATCGCGGCCATGGCATCGCCTTTGGCGATGGTGCCGGACGACGAAGAGTATCCGCCCACACGCATGAACGAGCGCAAGGCTGCCGACAATTATCCGTTCCTGGAGGTGCCGCGGACCGACCGGCGGCCAGCCTATGTGGATGTGCGGGTCGATGCCGGGATGCGGGCGGAGCATCGCGCCACGCCGGAGCCCGACAGCGATGATGAGCCCCAGCGGGGCTCCTGGTTCAAGCGGACCTTCCGGCGAACGAGCTGATTTCGCGTCGCGGCGCATCCGGCGTCGCCGTCACGCGGCGATAGATATCCGCGATCGCGCGGGCGTTCGCTTCCATGGAGAACAGGGCCCGGCTGCGCGCCACCGAAGCGGCGCCATAGCGGCGGCGCAGTTCCGCATCCATCGCCAGGCGGCGTAGCGCCGCGACGAAACCATCGAAATCGTCGGGATCGACCAGCAATCCGGTTTCCCCGTCGCTCACCGCTTCGGGTATGCCGGCGACCGCCGTCGCCAGCACCGGCACGCCGCACGCCATCGCCTCCACCACGATGCGCGGGAACGCCTCCTTGTCGCGCTCGGAGGCCAGCACCAGGACATCGAGCCCGCGCAGGATGTCCGGCACGTCGGAACGGGGACCGAGATACTCGTAGCGATCGGCCAGGCCTTCGCGCTGCGCCAGCGCGGCAAGCTCGGCAGCCTTGGCGCCGCCGCTGAAATCATTGCCGGCGAGCACGACCTGGATGTCGATGCCCTCGTGCCGCAGGACGCCCGCCGCGCGCACCAGCCAATCGGGACGCTTGCGGTCCACCAGGTTGCTGATGAAGCCGACCCGGATTCCGGCGCCTGATTCGCGGGAGGCCGGGAAGAACTGCGACAGGTCGACGCCGTTATAGACCACCGTGCTGGGCGGCAGCGCGACGCCGTCGAACCGGCGCTGGTTGTTCGCGGCGACGAAGACGACATGCGCCGCCAGCCGCCGCAGCAGCCAATCCACATAGACCTGCGGCTTCTGCTGGTGTACCTGCCAGACTAGCGGGATGCCCTTCTCGCGCGCCGCCAGCCCCCAGGCCCGCGCGCTGGATTCGTCGTGAACATGGATGATCGCCGGCGAGAAGCTTTTCAGGAACCGCCGCGCCGCGCGGAACAGCATCATGCGCTTGGCGATGCGGCGCAGCCTGTTGCCGTCCTGCGGATTGGGCCGATAGGCGAGGCCCTGGCTCTCCATCAGCGGCAGGGCGTCGAGGCCGATCGAAAGGTGATAGTCGAGCGGCGGCCCTTCGCTGTTGCAGACGCTGAGCGTCTTCCACTCGCCGCCTTCGTCCATCGCCTTCGCCAGCAGCGCGCCGGTGATGACCGAGCCGCCGAGACCATCGCGCGAATGCGCCACCAGGACCGTGCGCATCTTCAGCGCCCCGCTTCCAGCATGCCGGCCCTCGCATTGTCCCTGGCCGGACGCAGGCGGCGCCCGATCGCCTCACGGAACCCAAGCAGCCGCAGCAATTGCGCGGCAAGCACGGCGCGGCCGAACAGCGACTCCGCGTTGCGGCGGCGGATGCCGAGCGCGTCGGCCATCAGGTTGCGGCGATGGAGCGGCGGCAGGGCGGCCTGATGCTTGGCGACGAAGGCCTCGATGCCGATCGCGCGCCGCAAGGTCGGCGTGGAAATCCGGTCGCCCATATGTTCGCGCCACTCCACCAGCAATTCCTCCACCACCGTATAGGTCACGCCCGCACCCACCATGCGGATCAGGAAGTCCCAGTCGTTGAACACCGGCAAGGCGGGATCGAACCGGCCGGCCCAGTCGAATGCCGTGCGCGTGATCACGAGATTGCTGCCGGTCATGCCGAAATTCTTTTCGTACAGGCGCCCCGCGATGGCATGGAGCGGCGGCATGACGATCTTCTGGATGCCGCCGTCCTGGCGATACCGTGTAAGGCCGGAGATGACGGCATCGGCGCCCGATCGCTGCAAGGCCGCCGAAGCCTGCGCCAGGTAATCCGGCCGCCAGGCATCGTCGTCATCGAGGAAGGCCAGGACCGGCGCCGTGCTGGCGGTCGCGCCGGCATTGCGCGAGCCCGATGCGCCTGGGTTGCTTAAGTTCACGATGTGGCGGACGGGAAACGGCGCCCGGCCGGCCGCGGCCGCGACCATCGCGGCCGTCTGCGCATCGTCGAGATCGTCGACCACCGCCACTTCCGCCGGCGCCAGGGTCTGGCTGAGGACGCTGTCGAGCGCCGCCGCCAGGAAGTCCGGGCGGCCGTGCGTCGGAATGATGCAGGCGATCATTTTCGTCATGTGGTGCCCCGGCGCCGTGTCAGCGCCGCCCAAAAGTTGCCGAGCAGCATCTTAACCGCGGACCTGAAGCTGCGGTTCCGGTTCAGCCAATCGTGCAGCGCCATATAGGGGATCATGCGCCGGGCGAAGATTTCGAACCGGCCGGAATCGAGCGCCCGTTGGAATGCCTCGTGGCTGCGCTCCGCCATGATTTCCCGCACGATATAGACCAGGCTCTGGCGGCGGGTCAGGCGGCCGTCCCGGAACCGTTTTGGCGGCGCCCAACGTTTCTGCCGCGCCGCGCGCGCCAATCGGACAGCCAAGCCCAGGCGCCGGTGACGCAGGCCGGCATCCTGCGACTGCGCCGCGTCGTCTATGCTCATCGGCGCCAGGGAAAGCCTTCCCTCCCCGATGGCGCGGCGCACGATCTCCTCGATCCGGCGATGCCGGGCGATGACCACGTTGGAGCCCTGCGGGTCGTCGACAAAGCCAGGCAGCCAGGCATCGCCGACCGTGATGTCCGCGGTCTCGCCCATCACGTCGTCGCAATAATCGCAGGCCCGGTATTTGAACAGGCCGTGGCTCCACAGATAGCCGAAGAAGTCCTTGTTCTGCCGCGTCCGGTCGAATGGCGTGCCGTCCCGCTGCCGCCCGACGGCGCGCACCGAATATTGGTTCGCCCGCCCGGTCTCGCTCTTCACGCGGAAATCGAAGCCGGACATCCGGCTGGGATGCAAGCCCATCTGCCAGGCGAACATGGCGGCGAAGCGTTCGCTCTTCAGATGCCCGCAGACGAGCGCGATGGTGAAGCGTAGCCGTTGCGCGATGACCGGATCCTGCCGCGCCTGCAGCCGCGCTGCCTTCACGAAACAGGGAACGCCCACCAGCGCGTAGCGGCCCGGCCGCTCGCGGATCAGCCGCAGCACCGCCGACATCTCGACTGGATAGTAGCGGGACTTGGCGCCCGTCCGCAGTTCCTGGAGCGTGCGCGAGATCGCAAAGCTGAACAGCCTTCCGTCGGCATCGGGTTTGACATGCACGATCGCATCGATCTCGCCCAGGCGCAGCAATTCGGCCGCCACCCAATTGCCCATGCCGCCGGAGCTGCCCTCCTTGCGAAAGTCGCCCTCCGTCACGTGGCCCGCCCAGACCTCGCGCGACCAGCCGATGCGCGCGTCCCGGCGCGCGCCCGGCGCGGAAAACAGTTCCGCCGCGATCTGGTCCTCGTCGGCGGCCGCATCGCTGAACGGGCAGACCGGCGTGACCTCGATGTCGCGCATGCCCGCATCGGCATGGTCGATCGTCGCCTGCAGACGGCCGAACCGGTCCATCGCCATGCGGATCGGCGAGCCCGGAACGGCGGCACAACTGCCGCAGCCGACGCAATAGCCGCCATCGATCACCGTCGCCTTGAGACGCGCAACCCCGGCGATGCCATGCCGGGCAACATCGCCGGCATGCGCCGCATCGGCGACCGGCTGGAGCGCGGTCGCCGGCTTCGCGCGCGTCGCTTTCATGCGGGCTTGTGCGAACGAGGCCATCGGGCGAGCAGATCCGGCAGTTGATCGAAATAGAGGCGATTGAAGTCCGGGTACTCCGTCATGGGCGTCGACAGGACGTGCCGCAACAGGTCCGGAACCTCCGCGACATCGGCGCACAATTGGACATTGGCGATGTCCTTGAACCAGGCGATGGCCGAGGTGAGCTTGTGGTCGACCGTCGGCAGGACCACCGCCGGCTTGCGGCAGAGGATCGCGAAGATCAATCCGTGAAACCGGTCCGTCACCACGGCCTGGTGTCCGCTGAACAGCGACAGCGTCTCGGTCAGGATGCGGGTGCGATGCGCGGCCGGAATGTCATGATCCAGCGTGGTGTCATAGAGCGTCGCCGGTCGGCCGAGCACCTGCATCAGCGCCAGGCGCTGGTCCCGCTCGAAGGCGGATTCATCATCCTGGCGCAGGCACAGCATGATGCGTTCCGCATGCACCGGATCGGGCGATAGCTTGAAATCCTCTGCCTTCAGGGACAGGACGAAATCCGGCATGGTCGCGATCTGGGCACGCGGGAACAGCTCCGCGGCAAGCCGCCCGCTGATCTCGTCGCGGCCCATCACCGTGAGATGCGGGTGGCGGCCATAGATCGCGCGTGAAACATCGCGCTCGTGCCGGCCGAGCGGCGTGTCGCTGAAAAAGATGGTCTGTGGCAGGCTGACGATGCGGTTGTCGGGGAAGGCCTCGATCATCGCCCGCCGCGCCGCCTCGGACCAGCGGCCGCGGTCGCCAAGATTGCCGCCGCTATGCAGGAAGATGAAGTCGCGTGGCGTCACTCGCCGCTTCATATCCTCGATGCAGCCAAGCACCAGGTTCTTGTCCAGCTCCACCACCGGATGATCGGGATAGTGCCGCGCCAGCCAGCGCTCGATGGCAACGACCTGGGCTTGGTCGCCCACATTGCGCAGGCTGGCCGTCGGAGTCAGGGCATAGATCGCGCGCGGCCGCGCATCGCTTGGCCAGGTGACGAACGGCCAGCGCGCCCGCGCCTCGGCAACGGCCTTGGCGCCCAGCTTGAAAGGCGCGAACGGATCGGGTTCCGGCGCCGGAACGATGGCGCGTAGGGCCTTCACCGCCGATGGCGGCAAGACTTTCTTCAAATGACGTTTCAGGCTCATGCTTCCCATTGCAAATTCTTCAAAATACGAACTTCAGCAAAAAATTCGCAGGCGCTTATCCCGCAGGCGTTTATCCCGCATGCGATCTGGACAGAGCGAGCTTCAAAATGGTGACCGAATCCCGCATCAGCGCCCGCCCCGACCGCAGCACCGCCAAGGCGGCGCAGGTGACCGGCACGGTGACCGCGGCGGCGCACAAGAGCATGAGCAGCGGCCGCTCGCTCAGCTCCGGGATCAGCTTCAGGCCATAGAAGGCCAGACATAGGAGCGCACCCGACCAGAGCGAGGGGATGAACAGCCGGTACTGGTCGCTGGTGCGGATCGGCCCCTCGCGCCCGATCTGCCAGAAGATCATCGGCAGGCGCAGGACCAGGCCGGAGACCACGAAGGACGCCGCCACCCATTCCGGGCCGAACGGCAGGGCGACTGCGAAGGCGAGGACCGTCACCACCGAGCTCACCAGGCCCTGCCGCATCAGCAGGCCCGTGCGCCCCTGCGACATGAGCAGGCATCCGGTGGTGGCGGCGACCGGCTGATAGATCATGGCGATGCCGAACCAGGCCAGGATCGGCGCCGCGTCGGCCCATTGCGGCCCCAGCAGCACATGGATGACTTCGCCCGGGAACACCAGCATGAGACACGTGAGCGGCATGGTCAGGATCACCACCTTCTCGGTCACGCGCCGATAGGCGGACCGGTAGGCCGCGGGATCGCCCTGCAGCTTGCTGAGCAGCGGCAGCATCACGCTGTTGAGCGGCGGCCCGATCTGGTTCAGCGGGAACATCAGCAGCTTGTAGGCCTGGGCATAGAGGCCGAGCAGATGCTCGCCCCAATACCAGCCGATCAGCACATTGTCGGAATTGCGCGACAGATAGATGGCAAGTTGCGAGCCCGAGACGTGGCCCGCCACCGCCAGCAGCGACTTCACCTCGGTGCCGCGCTGGTACCAGCCGGGCCGCCAGCGGCTGACCAGCCAGGAGCCGAGGCCCTGGGTCGCCGTCTGGGCCAGGCGCATGACGACCAGCGCCCAGATGCCGTAGCCCAGCCACGCGGCGGCGATGCCGGCGATGAGCGCCACCAGAGCCGCCGTGCTCTTGATGATGGCCAGCGCGCGGAAGCGCAGATTGCGCCGCAGCATCGCATCCTGCAGCGCGCCGGTGGTGCCGATCAGGAACCCGGTCGCGAGGACGGCGACGATCACGGTCAAGTCCGGCTGGTCGTAGAACCACGCCACCACCGGCGCCATCAGGATCGTCGCGACGGCCAGCGTCACGCCGAACGCCACATTGACCCAGTAGAGCGCCGAGAGCTGCGCGTGGCTGAGGTCGTTGCGCTGCACCACCGGCGTGGTCAGCCCGGCATCGCGGAACATCATGATCAGGTTGGAGACCGTCGCCGCCATCGCCATGATGCCGAAATCGGACGGGGTGAGGAACCGCGCCAGGATCACGACGCCGATGAAGTTGGTGCCGAAGATGATTCCCTGCGACAGCAGCATCCAGAAGGCGCCGCGCGCGCTGACCGCGGCGAGCTTCCGCAACGGGCCGCGCGGGGCGCGCGTGGGCAGCGCCTTCGGTGCGCTCGGCTCGTTGGGCTCGGTCATGGGAAGATCGCCTGGCATCGGAACACGCGCTATTGCGCCTGCTGCGGCAGCAGGCTGCCGTAATGCTCGATCAGGCGCAGCCCCAGCTTCCGCCGGTTGAACTTGTCCTCCACAATGCGGCGCCCGGCCCGGCCGATCTCCGGCCAGTTGGGCGCGCTGTCGATGGTGCGCCGGATGGCGCCGGCCAGCGCCGTGACGTCCCGCTCCGGCACCAGGAAGCCGCTGACACCGTCCTCCACCAGCTCGGGAATGCCGCTGTGATAGGTGCTGACCACCGGCATGCCGCGGGCCATCGCCTCCATCAGCGAAACCGGGATGCCTTCCATGTCGCCGTCCCCGGCGGTGACGCTGGGCAGGACGAAGACGTCCGCCTCCTCCAGCAGCGCCAGGGTCTGGCTATGCGGCAGGCCGCCATGGAACCTGACCATGTCGTCCAATTGAAGCTCCACGGCCTCTGTCTTCAGCGCATCCATCAGCTCGCCCTCGCCGACGATATCGAGCGTCACCGAAAGGTCCGGCCGCGCGCGGCGCAGTTCCGCCAGCGCCCGCAGCGTATAGGCATGCCCCTTCTTCTCCACCAGGCGACCGACCGAGATCAGCTTCACCGGCGCGTTGGCGCGGGGATCGAGGCGCCGCTCGCGGAACTCGTTCAATGCACAATCGATGCCGACGCGATGCACCGCGATCCGCGCCGGGTCGCAGCCCAGCTCGCGCAGGGTGCGCGCCCACATGTCGCTGATGGGCAGGAACAGCGCGCCGAAGCGAAACAGGAGCTGATAATGGTTCCGGCCCTTGCGCTTGATCAGCGCCGACAGGTCGAAGCCGTGGAAGGTGGTGACGATCTTGGCATCCATCAGGCCCAGGCTGCACAAGGCCGCCGCCAGGTGCGCGCGCGTGCCGAAATGGCAATGCAGCAGGTCGATGCCGCCCTGCCGCGCGACGGCCCGCAGGCGATAGGCGAAGCCCAGCATATTCATGCGGTCGGGACCGCTGCCGAAGCGCGCATCGAACAGGACGCGCCACAGCCGCCATTGCGTCGCCAGCGCCAGGAAGGCGAGCCACAGCCGCTCCAGCCGCAGCATGCGCCCGTGCCTGCGATACACATACAGAATGGGGATATCGACATTGCCGATATTGGCCGCGGCATTGCTGCCGGGCGCGGGCGGGAAGAGCGCGATGACGGTCAGATCGACGCCGTTGCGTCGATGCTCCTTGACCTCATCCAGGATGAAGGTCTCGGACAATCTGGGAAACTCGCCGACCAAATAACCGATCTTCAAACCGGACGACCTCGCATCTTCAAAACCGTCGATGGACTATAACATTCCGCACTGCACAAGAACGTGAATGTTGCGTTCTACGGGCGCTGTTTCGGAGATGTCGCTGAAAAGTACCCGAAATACCTCCAGCATTTTCGCGCGTGCGGAAATGTCGACGACACCTGCTTGCGCGCATCGCGCGATGCGACCTCGCGCCTGATTACGGTTTGGGCATCCTGCCTAAACACGCATCAGCAGACTCGCGCGCGGCATGCCGCGCTACGTCGCGAGGCGGTTGATGTAGCCCTCCGACCCTTTCAGAGACAGCACCTTGGCGGGGATGCCGCCGACCACCGCGTTCTCCGGCACGTCCTTGGTCACCACCGCATTGGCGCCGACGACCGATCCGTCGCCGAGCTTGATGCGGCCGATGATCTTGGCGCCGGCGGCGATGAAGACGCGGTCGCCGACGATGGGCGAGCCCGCCAGCGGCCCGCGATTCTGCTGACCCAGCATGATGCCGTGCGTGAAGTTCACGTTGCTGCCGATGATCGCATCGCCATTCACATAGATGCCGCCGAACCGGTTGATGAACAGGCCGGGGCCGATCACCGTATATTCCGGGATCACGATGCCGTATTTGTAGCGGCAGCGGAGCAGGATGTATTTCACCAGCGGATAGAGCGTCCACTTGGCCCAGCCCTGCACCTTCAGATAGCCGCAGGTCCGCATCCACACGGTGTATTTGTAGCCCGGCGTGAACAGGAAATGGCGCCAGAAGCACTTCGCCGAGACCTTGCCGTCGTAGCGGAACAGGTCGGCTTTCAGCAGGCGCTTCAGTTCGGCGAATGTCCGCGCGCAGCCGGCGGTATGCGGCCTCGCCAAATGCTCCGGCGCCAACGTCTCGGGCTGCGGCGTCTCGGGCTGGGCTTCGGTCAGGGAAAGATCGCTCATCGATGTCTCTCGCGCTGGAATGTCTCGGATGGCGTCAGGCGCTGGCATTGCTGCTGCTCTCCTGCCGGCCCAGGCGGCGGGGCGCGCGGGGATGGAACCGCAGCAGGCCGCGGAAAATCTTGTCCACCAGGCTGTTCGACAGCAGGGACAGGACCAGGAACCGGCGCGGGCTTTCCGCGGCGAAGAAGCCGCGCCAGGCGGCCTCCGACAGGCGCGATGCCCGGGCGGCCTGCAGGCAGTATTTGTAGACCTCGAGATTGTAGACCTGGCGCAGCGGCTTCTGGATCACCGGGAAGGCACGCGTCAGCATCTCTTCGATGGTCTCGCACATACAGTGCCGCGTGTTCACCGACGACCGCTTGGTGACCATGTTCACCGAGTCTTTGTAATAGGTGGCGCTGACCGTCGGGTTGATCGCCGTGATGCCTTGCGCCGCGAGGCGGAACCACATGTCCTTGTCGCCGCCGCGCGTGCAGCGATCCGCCGGGAACAGGCCGGCCGCCAGCAAGGCGTCGCGCCGGCATGCCGCGGCCGAGGTCCAGATCGGCGATCCGCCAACCAAGAGCCAGGTCGATATCATGTCGCGGAAATCCAGGAACGCGGGCGCAGCGCCCTGATGCGCGCGCGTATAGATATCCAGCTCCTGCCGCCCGCCCGGATAGACATTGTGATAGCCGGTGCCGACGCAGACGAGGTCTTCCGGCCGTTCGGCCATCGCGATCGTCCGGGCGACGGTCTCCAGGTGGTGCGGCTGCCATTCATCGTCGGCATCGAGGAAAGCGATCCAATCCTCCGCCGCACGTTCGATGCCGAAGTTCCGCGCCGCGTAGCCGCCGGGGCCGGGCCGGTCGCGACGATGGAGCTTGATCCGGCTGTCCTGCAGGCTCCGCACCAGCTCATAGCCGCCGTCGCTGGACCCGTCATCGACGATGAGGATCTCCTGCGGCGGCAGGGTCTGGGCAAAGACCGAATTGAGCGCGCGCTCGATATGCGGGCGCTTGTTGTAGAGCGGGATCAGGACGGTGAAGCGGGTCCCTGGAAATTCTGTCACGGCAAATTCTGTCACGGGCAACCATTCAAACGGCGGTTAGGACGTGTCGCAGCGACACATCCATCGGCGCCGCATACAACAATCGTGGGCACCGTAGGTTGCGAGCATCGTGGTCGTCCTGCATCAACTTCATGACCCTGCAAACGGAGTGCGCCCGAATTTTGTGCATTGCCGCATGCATGAGCAATGCACGGTGACATTTCAAAAACATGCTGCAACTTCGCAACCACGCGCGCGGTGACAGGTTGGAGCGGGACACGCGCGCATGTTAGCTCTGCGCGTGTTGCCGAACCGCGCTTGCCGCATCAGGAGACGCACGGATTGACCAGCGACCTATCGACGCGGGCCCTATCGCCCGACGCCCCGATGTCGGACAGCGCCACGGCGCAGGCGGCCAGCCGGAGCCAGGCGCGGCGCGTGCTGTTCATCATCAACTCGCTCGCCGGCGGCGGCGCGGAACGTGTGATGTGCACCCTGCTGCGGGCGTCGGAAGCGGAGCAGCGTGACTGCAGCATCGCCTTGCTGCTGCTGGATCGGGAGGCGGCCGCGTACGAGGTTCCAGCCTGGGTCGAGGTGCGGCAGCTCGATTGCCGACAATCCTTGATCCGCAGCGTCTGGTCCGTGTTCCACGCCATGCGGCAGATGCGGCCCGCCGTGACCGTCAGCTTCCTGACGCGGGCCAATGTCGCCAATGTCATCGCCGCCGCGATCCTGCGGATTCCCGCGATCATCAGCGAGCGGGTCGATACCTCGAGCCATCTGGGCGGCGGCCTTGGCGCGAGCGTCGCGCGCCGGCTGGTGCGTGCGACCTATCCCCGGGCGCGCAAGGTGATCGCCGTGTCGCAAGGCGTTGCCGATAGCCTCTATGCGCGGTTCGGGGTGATGCGGGAACGCACCACGGTCATTGCCAATCCCATCGATCTCGACGCGATCCGCGCGCAGGCGGCGCGCGGCGCGCCGCTCGACCTGCCGATTCCTTACATCGTGGCGGGCGGCCGGCTGATGCCCAACAAGAATTTCCCGCTGCTGATCGACGCCTTCGCGCGGGCGGACATCCCGGAGACCCTGGTGATCCTGGGCGAAGGGCCGGAACGCGCCGCCCTCGCGGAAAAGATCGCCGCCCTTGGATTGCAGAACCGGGTCGTCATGCCCGGCTTCATCGACAACCCGTTCCCGACAATCAGCCGCGCGGCTCTCTACGTCTCGTCCTCCAATGCGGAGGGCTTCCCCAACGCCCTGCTGGAGGCGATGAGCACAAGCGTGCCGGTGATCGCCACCAATTGCCCGTCGGGGCCGGCGGAGGTGCTGGCCGAGATGCCGCGGGCGCAGGTGGGAACCGGGGTGACGCAAGCGCCGCACGGCCTGCTGGTGCCGCCGAACGATCCCGCCGCTCTCGCCGAGGCCTTGCGCATCATGCAAGCCCCGGAACAGCGCCGCATCTACGGCGAAAGAGCCGCGCGCCGCGCCGCGGATTTCGGCGTGCAGCGCGCCAAGGACGCCTATTGGGAGGTGATCCGCGCCACGCTTTGAGGCACCCACGGATCACAAGCCTTCCGCGATCAGAAGCCCTCGCCCGCAACCGTCGGGAAATTGTATTGCAGGGTCAGGAACACGCTGTTGGACGTGGCCGTATCGTTCTCGTCCTCGAACTTCGTGTAGCGGAACTGATAGGAGGCCACGAGACTCAGGTCTTCCGTGAATTGCCAGCCGATGTTGGGCCGCACCGCGAAATAGCGGGACCGGTCATCCTCATCATCGGTGGATTCGCCCTCGAACCCCAGCAGATCGACATTGTCCGCATAATTGAAATCGAGGCCGAGCGTGGCCATCTCGGTCATCCGGTAATCCAGCGCCACCCTGGCGCGGTTGCGCGTGACCTGGTCGCCATCACCCGACGGCTCGTTGTCGTGCGATAGCGACACGCGCGCAGTGAGTTGATCGCTCATCAGATATTTCATGTCGAACTTGAGGCGGTAGCCGACATCGCTGTTGTTCCCCTCGTCCTCATCGTGCTCCTCGGAATAGGAGACACCGGCGGCGCCGCTGACCGTGAAACGCTCCGACGAGGTGTAGGCATAGCCTAACAAGGTGCCGATCGTGTCGGTGTAGTTGTCGCCCGGCTCGTCCGGAATGAAGCGGCGGGCGCTGAGCTCGGTGGTGAACTTGGACAGCTCGCTGAGGCGGCGGTTGTAGCCGATGGTCGGGCCGAAATACTGATAGTCGGTCTTCTCGGAGCTGTCGTACTCCACCTGGCGATAGCTGCCGGCGAGGGCGATCTGGTCGAGCGGCGTCAGGTCATAGGTCCAGGACGGTGTCGCGCGCCACGAGATGAACCGGATCGCGTCGTCCAGGAAGCGGTTGGTGATGTCCTCTTC
>DASZQC010000126.1:0-6042 GCA_035549815.1 Dongiaceae bacterium | reverse complement strand
GTCAGCTTCACCGACCCCTATTTCCTGGACAAGGAACTGTCGGCCGGCTTTGACGTGTTCCATCGCCGCTTCGACCGCCGGGAGAGCTCTTTCAAGGAGCAGAACACCGGCATGGGCCTGCGCATGGGCTATGATCTGGCCGAATATACCCGGCACACGCTCAGCTATCAGGCCTCCTACGACAAGGTGACCGGCGTCGATGACGACGATTCCGACATCTCCGACGTGATCAAGGAGGAAGAGGGATCGGACGTCCGCTCGATCATCGGGTCGGACCTGACCTATGACCGCCGAGACAACCGCATGGACCCGCGCGAGGGCTATTACGTGTCGATCGGGACGGATTTCGCCGGCCTTGGCGGAACTGTCACATATCTCCGCAATACCCTGGGTGGCGGCTATTTCTATTCCATCACCAAGGAAGTCACCCTCGGCGCCACCGGCGAGGTCGGCTATATCAGGGGCATCGGCGACGAGGTCCGGGTGACCGACGCCTTCTTCCTGGGCGGCCAGAACCTGCGCGGCTTCGCGACCGGCGGCGTCGGCCCCCGCGATTCCGATACAAACGACTCACTGGGCGGTAAATTCCGCTTCGAAGGCACGGTACAGGCGGCGTTCCCCCTGGGCCTGCCGGAGGAATACCAGATCAGGGGCCGGGTCTTTAGCGATTTCGGTACCTTGACGGATACCGATTTCGAGGACGATATCGATCTGAACGACGACGCGAGCTTGCGTATGTCAGTGGGTGTCGGCTTGACCTGGGTGTCCCCATTTGGCCCCCTCGCCGTGGACCTGGCCTATCCGGTCCTCAAGGAACCCTATGACGAGGAAGAGCTTTTCCGTTTCAGCGTCGGCACGACGTTCTGATCGGATCTTAAAACCGCAGATTTGGAGTTGATACAGTGCGCTCGATGAGAACCAGATTCATCGCCCTTGCGGTCGCCTTTATGACGGCGGCGGCGGGTTCCGCAATCACCCTGCAGCCGGCAGCGGCCCAGGAGCAGGCGAAGGACGTTCCGATCGTCATCGGCACGCTGGACGTGCCCGAATTGCTGACCCAGTCCAAGGCCGGCAAATCGCTGGCGGCGACGCTGCAGCAGCGCGGCAAGACGATCAACGCCGATATCGGCAAGAAAGAGCAGAACCTGCGCGCCAAGCGTCAGCAATTGGAGCAGCAGCGCAGCTCGCTGCAGCCGGCCGACTATGAGGCGAAGCTCGCGGCGCTGGAGAAGGAGTTCGCCGCCTTGCGCAAGGATGCGACGGCGAAGCGCAAGGAGATCGAGAAGGCGCAGAACACCGGCCTGGAGCAGATCCGCAAGGCGCTGGACGGCGTCATCCGCGATGTTGCCGACAAGCGCGGCCTGACGCTGATCATCAACCGCTCCGCCGTGGTGCTGGGCGCCGACGCCTGGGACATCACCAACGAGGTGAAGAAGGCGCTGGACACGAAGTTGCCCGCGGTAAAGATCTGAGGCAAAGCCAAGCCGCCATGACCGAAGCCGCCATGACCGAACAGGCACCCGTCGCCGGGCTCGATATCGACGCCAAAGGCATCATGCGGATGATTCCGCACCGCTACCCGTTCCTGATGATCGACCGGGTCGAGAATGCGGTGGCGGACAAGGGTTGCGTCGGCATCAAGAACGTCTCGATGAACGAGGCGATCTTCCAGGGCCACTTCCCGACCGATCCGGTGTTCCCCGGCGTGCTGATCATCGAAGCCATGGCGCAGACCGCGGCGGTGCTGGTGGTCTATACGCTGGGCAAGGCGTTCGAGGGCAAGCTGGTTTACTTCATGAGCGTGGATAATGCGCGTTTCCGCCGGCCGGTCATGCCGGGCGACCAGTTGCGCCTGGAAGTGAATAAGGACCGCAACCGCGGCCCGGTCTGGAAGTTCAACGGCGTCGCCAAGGTCGGCGACCAGGTCGTCGCCGAGGCCGATTTCGCGGCGATGATCCGCGACGTGTAAGGAGCGGGTGCCCATGGAAAGTTCTGGGGAAGGTTCCGGCCAGTTGCTGCATACGATGATCCGGGTGTTCGACCTGGACAAGTCGATCGACTTCTACACCAACAAGCTCGGCATGAAGCTGTTGCGCAAGAAGGACTATCCGACCGGCGAGTTCACCCTGGCCTTTGTCGGCTATGGCGACGAGGAGTCCAACGCGGTCATCGAGCTCACCCACAATTGGGGCCAGAAGGAGCCATATCAGATCGGCACCGCTTTCGGCCATCTGGCGATCGGTGTGCCGGACATCTACGGCACCTGCGAAGCGCTGGCCAAGGACGGTGTGAAAATCCCGCGTCCGCCGGGACCGATGAAGCATGGCGGCTCCGTCATCGCCTTCATTGAGGATCCGGACGGCTACAAGATCGAGCTGATCCAGAAATAGGCCGAACGAGCGATTGGCAAAATAAAAAAGGGCGGACAGCGGTCCGCCCTTTTTGCATGCCGATTTGTGTGTGCTATTTGCGCTTTTCCAGCATCACGTAGGGGCGCTCGCCGTAGCCGGTATAGAGCTGGCGCGGGCGGCCGATGCGCTGGGTCGGGTCCTCGATCATTTCCTTCCACTGCGCCACCCAGCCGACGGTGCGCGCCACCGCGAACAGCACCGTGAACATGGAGGTTGGGAAGCCGATCGCCTGCAGGATGATGCCCGAATAGAAATCGACGTTCGGGAACAGCTTGTGGGAGACGAAATAATCGTCCTCCAGCGCGATGCGCTCCAGCTCCATCGCCAGGCCCAGCAACGGCTCGTCGCGCTTGCCGAGCGCGTCCAGCACCTCGTGGCAGCTCTGCCGCATCACCGCGGCGCGCGGATCGTAGTTCTTGTAGACGCGGTGGCCGAAGCCCATCAGGCGGAAATTGTCGTCCTTGGACTTGGCGCGCTTGATGTATTCGGGGATGCGCTCCTTGCTGCCGATCTCGCGCAGCATGCTCAGCACCGCCTCGTTGGCGCCGCCATGCGCCGGACCCCACAGGCAGGCGATGCCGGCCGCGATGCAGGCGAACGGGTTGGCGCCGCTCGATCCCGCGATGCGCACGGTCGAGGTCGAGGCGTTCTGCTCGTGGTCGGCGTGCAGGATGAAGATGCGGTCCATCGCCTTGGCGACCACCGGATTGATCTCGTAATCCTCCGCCGGCACCGCGAAATGCATGTAGAGAAAGTTCTCGGCATAGGAGAGGTGGTTGCGCGGATAGATGAAAGGCTGCCCCACCGAATATTTGTAGGCCATCGCCGCGATGGTCGGCATCTTGGCGATCAGGCGGTGCGAGGCGATCATGCGCTGGCGCGGATCGTGGATGTCGGTGCTGTCGTGGTAGAAGGCGGAGAGGGCGCCCACCACGGCGACCATCACCGCCATCGGATGCGCGTCGCGGCGGAACCCGCTGAAGAAACGGGTGATCTGCTCATGCAGCATCGTGTGGTAGGTGATGTCCTTCTCGAACTGCTTCTTCTGCTTGGCGTTCGGCAGTTCGCCTTCCAGCAGCAGGTAGCAGACCTCCATGAAATCGGAATGCGCGGCGAGCTCCTCGATGCGGTAGCCGCGATGCATCAGGATGCCTTCTTCGCCGTCGATATAGGTGATGGCCGATTGCGTCGAGCCGGTGGAGCCATAGCCCGGGTCGTAGGTGAACAGGCCGTGCTCGGTATAGAGCTTGCGCACATCGACCACGTCGGGGCCGATCGTGCCCTTGATCACGGGCAAATCCCAGCTCTTCCCCTTGTTGTCCTTCACGGAAACCGAAGCGTAGGCCTTGGGCGGCTGCGGCGTGATCTTGGAATCGACGACCTTGATCTTCGGCGCGGCGGCCGATTTGGCGGACGCGGAGCTTTTGCCCTTCGCTGGAACCTTATTTTTCGCCATGACGATGTTCCCTGGCTGGATCGTACTGGAGGGTTAATGACGCAACCGTAGCACCTTAAATGTTAAGGGGCGATGACCTATTTTGCCCTGCAACATAGCACCGGAAACTAACCCTAGGCCGCCAGCGCATCATCGATGCGGCCCAGTGTCTCATCCTTTCCAAGCACCTGCATCACCTCGAAAATCGGCGGCGACGTGGTGGCGCCGCTAAGCGCGGCGCGCAGCGGCTGGGCGACCATGCCGAGCTTGATGCCCTTAGCCTCCGCGAGGGTTCTTGCCATCGCTTCCAGATCGGGTGCGGACCAACTGGCCGTGCCGCCCAAATCGGTGCGCAGGCTGGCCAGGATCGACCGCGCATCCGGCGTCATCTGCGCGCGCGCCTTGTCGTCAAGGGTCAGCGGGCGGGCCGCCGTGTAGAGCTTCGCATTCTCGGCGAGCTCCTTCAGCGTCTTGGCGCGCGCTTTCAGGCCCGCCATGCCGGCCTTGAGGCGGGCGACCGTAGCAGCGTTGTCCGCCACGCCGAGACGCTTGGCAACTTCGACGGCCAGATGCGCATCGTCCGCCTGGCGCAAATAGTGGGCATTCAAATTGTCCAGCTTGGCGAAGTCGAAGCGCGAGGGCGAGCGGCCGACGCCATCGAGGTCGAACCATTTGATCGCCTGCTCAGTGGAGATGATCTCGTCATCGCCATGGCCCCAGCCGAGGCGCAACAGGTAGTTGCGCAGTGCCTCCGGCAGATAGCCCATGTCGCGATAAGCCTCGACACCGAGCGCGCCGTGGCGCTTGGACAGCTTGGCGCCGTCCGGTCCGTGGATCAGCGGAATGTGCGCAAAGCTCGGCGCCTCCCATCCGGCGGCCTGATAGATCTGCAACTGGCGGAACGTGTTGGTCAGGTGATCGTCGCCGCGGATCACCTGGGTGATGCCCATGTCGTGATCGTCGACCACCACGGCATGCATGTAGGTCGGCGTGCCGTCGCTGCGCAGCAGGATCATGTCGTCCAACTGATCGTTGGCGACCTTGACCTCGCCCTGGACCTTGTCGTGCACGATCGTCTCGCCGGTCAGCGGCGCCTTGATGCGGATCACCGGCTTGATGCCGGCGGGCGCATCCTTCGGATCACGGTCGCGCCAGCGGCCGTCATAGCGCACCGGCTTGCCGGCGGCGCGCGCCGCTTCGCGCATCTGCTCCAGCTCCTCCGGCGTGCAATAGCAGTAATAGGCCTTGCCCTTCTCCAGCAGCTCGCGCGCCACCTCGGCGTGCCGCTGGGCGCGGGCGAACTGGAAGACGACCTCGCCGTCCCACTCCAGGCCCAGCCATTTCAGGCCCTCGATGATGGCGTCGATCGCTTCCTTGGTGGAGCGCTGCCGGTCGGTGTCCTCGATCCGCAACCGGTAGGTGCCGCCGTGATGACGGGCATAGAGCCAGTTGAAGAGGGCCGTGCGGGCGCCGCCGATATGCAGGAAGCCCGTGGGCGAGGGGGCGAAGCGCGTGACGATACTCATGGTCCAGTGGTCCGTTCCGGAGGATGTTTCGCAGGCTTCTAAGCCATCCCCCGGCCCATTGGCAACTGACAGGGGTGGCCGTCTCTGCTACAGCTAAAGCGTGTGGGGAGGAGGGCTCCATCGCGCATGGTCTGGCTTGACCTGATTGTGGCCGAGCAGCGGCGGTTCTGGCCGGTCTGGCTGGCGGTCGCCTTTGGCGCCGGTATCGCCATCTATTTCGCGCTGCCGATGGAGCCGGGCTGGCCAGTCGGCATCGGAGCAACGGCCTGCGGCCTGATCCTGGCCGTTCTGCTGCGTGGCCGGGACGCGCTGTGGTGCGTCGCCCTGATCCTCTGCGCCGCCGCCGCGGGCTTCAGCGCCGCCCAACTTCGTACAGGGCTGGTATCAGCCAGCATGCTGCCCGCCCCGCTGGAGCGCGCCTTGTACGTCGGCGTGATCGACCAGATCGAGCTGCTGCCGGCGGGGCAGCGCGTCACCCTGCGCGATGTCGACATCAAGGACCTGCCGCCGGGCGAGACGCCGGCGCGCATCCGCATCAAGACCGTGGTCAGCCAGCCGGAGCTGCGCATCGGGCAGAAGGTCGGCGGCGTCGCCAGCCTCGCGCCGCCGGCCGGACCCGCGCAACCGGGCGCGTTCGATTTCCGCCGCCAGGCTTTTTTCGACGGGCTGG
>DASZQC010000125.1:0-2586 GCA_035549815.1 Dongiaceae bacterium | reverse complement strand
GACGGCGCACCTGTTCGCGTTGCTCGCGGATCGCGACCCGGCGAAGGCGATCGAGTGGATCGGCGCGCTCCGCGGCTCGGACATTTCCCCCGACATCATCGCTTATGCACGGCCGCATCTGTTTGCGCTGCTGCGGTTCTGGGAAGGGCCGCAGGCAGGGGATGTGATCGCGTCATACGGAAGCCCGCGCGAGGGCGCACTGGTGCTGGCGCGCGCCATGCTGGCCGCCGAGGTCAAAAGCGGCGCGCGGCCGAGACCCTCGCTTTAGTTCAAATGCCCGCGCAGCGCGTCAGCGCCAACGTCCGCGCCCTGATGCGCCGGCGGGGCCGCGCCGATGGCGAGCGGTGCGTTAACGCGATGCGCCGAAGCGCAGGCGGCGAGCAGCGCAACCAGCGCCAGCGCGGCCAGAATGTTCTTTTTCGGCATAGCAAACGTCCTTGGTTTCGCCCCGAAGGCGACGCTTGCAAGCCCGACGCCGTTAAGTATGGACCCCCGGCGTCCCGCCGGCATCTTCGGGAAGGCCCGATGGCGCCTGCCTGAGCTTGTCGAAGGCGGCGCTCGCGGCGACCTTGCCGGCGGGACGCCGGCGGTCCATGCGCGGTTAACCCGCCTTGTCCTTCAGATATTTTTCCAGCCAGTGGATGTTGTAATCGCCGTTGGCGATGTCGTGGTCGCGCACCAGGTCCTGGAACAGCGGGATGGTGGTCTCGATGCCGCTGATCACGGTTTCGCCCAGCGCGCGCTTCAGGCGCATCAGGCATTCGTCGCGGTCGCGGCCATGCACGATCAGCTTGCCGATCAGCGAGTCGTAATTCGGCGGCACCGAATAACCGGCATAGATGGCGCTATCCATGCGCACGTCGAGCCCGCCGGGGGGGTGATAGCCGGTGATCTTGCCGGGCGAGGCGCGGAAGGTCTGCGGATTTTCCGCATTGATGCGGCACTCGATGGCGTGACCGGAAAACTTGATGTCCTTCTGGGTGAACGAAAGCGGCGCGCCGTCGGCGATGCGGATCTGCTCGCGCACCAGATCGATGTCGGTGATCATCTCGGTCACCGGATGCTCGACCTGCAGGCGCGTATTCATTTCGATGAAATAGAATTCGCCGTCCTCGTAGAGATATTCGATGGTGCCGACGCCCAGATAACCAAGCTTCTTGATCGCCTTGGCGGTGATCGAGCCGATATTGGCGCGGTCTTCGTCATTGAGCGCGGGCGAGGGCGCTTCTTCCCAGACCTTCTGGTGGCGCCGCTGCAGCGAGCAATCGCGCTCGCCCAGATGCACCACCGCGCCATGGCTGTCGGCGATGATCTGGATTTCGATGTGGCGCGGATGGCCCAGATACTTTTCCAGATAGACGCTGTCGTCGCCGAACGCCGCCCGCGCCTCCGCGCGCGCGGTGGAGAGCGCCTCCGACAATTCCTCCGCCGTGCGCGCCACCTTCATGCCGCGCCCGCCGCCGCCGGCCGCCGCCTTGATCAGCACCGGAAAGCCGATCGCCTTGGCCACGCGCTTGGCTTCGAGGTCCGAAGTAATGCCGCCTTCCGAGCCCGGCACCACAGGAATGCCCGCCGCCGCCGCCGCCTGCTTGGCGGTGATCTTGTCGCCCATCATGCGAATGTGCTCGGGCTTCGGCCCGATGAACACCAGCCCGTGCTTCTCCACGATCTCCGCGAAGCGCGCGTTCTCCGAGAGAAAGCCGTAGCCCGGATGGATCGCCTGCGCGCCGGTGATCTCGGCCGCGGTGATGATGGCGGGGATGTGCAGATAGGACTTCGCCGCCGGCGGCGGCCCGATGCACACGCTCTCATCCGCCAGCCGCACATGCATGGCGTCGGCGTCCGCGGTGGAATGCACCGCGACGGTGGAGATGCCCATCTCCTTGCAGGCGCGATGGATGCGAAGCGCGATCTCGCCGCGATTAGCGATGAGGACCTTGTCAAACATCTATTCGATGATCACCAGCGGCTCGCCGTACTCGACCGGCTGCGCATCCGCGACGAGGATCTGTTTCACCTTGCCGGCTTTCGGCGCCGGGATCGGGTTGAACGTCTTCATGGCCTCGACCACCATCAGCGTCTGGCCTTCGCTCACCGTGTCGCCAACCTTGATGAACACCGCCGCGCCGGGCTCAGGCGACAGATAGGCGGTGCCGACCATCGGCGACGTCACCGCGCCCGGATGCGTGCGCGCGTCCGCCGCGGGCGCTTCCGCCGCAACAGCAGGCGTGGCCGCCGGAGCGGGCAGAGCCGCCGGGGCCGTTGCAGTCGGCGCTGGCGCATACACCACCGCTGGCGCCGCCGCGCCGCCGCCATGGCGCGAAAGCCGGAGCTTCAGCCCGCCTTGTTCAAGCTCGATCTCGGAGAGGCCGCTCTCTTTCAGGATGGCGGCGAGTTCGCGCACCAGCTCGGCCTCGAGGCTCACGCCCTTCTTGTCGCTCATCGCTTGCGGTCTCCTGCTCACGCGCCGCGCTCCGTTGCGAGGGCGGCGGCGGCGTCGATGGCGAGCGTGTAGCTCTGCGCGCCGAAGCCGGCGATCACGCCCTTGGCGGCGGTCGAGATATGCGAAACATGCCGGAACGGCTC
>DASZQC010000124.1:0-8937 GCA_035549815.1 Dongiaceae bacterium | reverse complement strand
CCGGGCGGCGGGGAACAGGTCGGCGACCTGCCGGGGGCCGGGCCCGTAGCGCTGGTCGTAGCGGCCGGGCAGCCGGTCTTTCAGCAGGCCGGACCGCGCCAGATCGGCTTCCAGCCAGCGCTCGTGGTCGGGCACGGCAATGCGCGGCATCATCTGCCGGCCCATTTCTTCGGCGGGGATCAGCGCGTAATCAGGGTCGGGCGACATGGTCGTCCATGGCTTTATGCTGCAATGGTAGGGGAAAGACCCGGATTCCAGCAATTGCCAGATGTGGTATTATAATACCGAAATTATAAGTTATTGAAAAACATAGAATAGTGCGCATTGACGGGTCGCATTCGCTCCTCTATACGAACCGCCGGCTGCCGGACCGGGCCATCCGCCCGTTCGGCCAAAAGGAGCAAACATCATGAAGACCTATAGCGCCAAGCCGAGCGAGGTGGTCAAGAAGTGGATCCTGATCGACGCCGACGGCGTCGTGCTGGGCCGCTTGGCCTCGATCGTGGCGAACCGCCTGCGCGGCAAACACAAGCCGACCTTCACCCCGCACATCGATTGCGGCGACAATGTCATCGTGATCAACGCCGCCAAGGTGAAGGTCACCGGCAACAAGCTGCAGGATAAGCTGTTCCACTGGCACACCGGCCATCCGGGCGGCGTGAAGGAAATCACCATGGGCAAGCAGCTCGGCGGCAAGTTCCCCGAGCGCGCCATCGTGAAGGCTGTGGAGCGCATGGTTCCGCGCGGTCCCCTGGGCCGCAAGCAGATGAAGAACCTGCGCGTGTTCCCCGGCGCCGAGCACACCCATGCCGCCCAGCAGCCGGAAGTGCTGGATGTCGGCGCGATGAACCCGAAGAACAAGCGGAGCGCATAACATGGCCAACGAACGCGTTACCGATTTGAAGGATCTGCGCGACCTCGGCGCCAGCGCCGGTGTCACCGCGCAGGCGGTGGCCGCTCCGAAGCGCGAGCGCAAGGTCGATGCGCAGGGTCGCTCTTACGCGACCGGCAAGCGCAAGGACGCCATCGCCCGCGTCTGGATCAAGCCGGGCAGCGGCAAGATCACCGTCAACGACCGCGATGTCCTGGTCTATTTCGCGCGCCCGGTGCTGCGCATGATGATCAACCAGCCCTTCTCGGTGGTGAACCGCATGGGCCAGTTCGACGTCATCTGCACCGTGGTGGGCGGTGGCCTGTCCGGTCAGGCCGGCGCCGTGCGTCACGGCATCAGCCGCGCCCTGACCCTGTTCGAGCCCGACCTGCGGCCGGCGCTGAAGCAGGGCGGCTTCCTGACCCGCGACAGCCGCACCGTCGAGCGTAAGAAGTACGGCCGCGCCAAGGCGCGTCGTTCCTTCCAGTTCTCGAAGCGCTAAACCGCTTCTGGAATTCAGAGTTGGCAAAGGCCGGGACGCAAGTCCCGGCCTTTGTCGTTTGCGGTAAAGGGTGGTGCGCCGGAGCGTTCGACTTATACTGCAGCCTATGGATTCAGCGCCGACACCCCGCAAGGTCTGGCTCACCGAAGCCGACTGCCACCTCGAGGATTTCCGCCGTGCGGTCGAGCGGACCACCGATCTGGCCGCGTATCCGCATGCCAAAGCGATCCAGTCCAACGTGCCGGTCTATGACGGCGACGATATCCGCGCCGCTTCCACAAAGGAGGCCGACCGCAAGGCCCTGATGGCGGAATGGGCCGATGCGATGATGCAAGGCCCCGGCATCCTGATCTTCAAGCGCGCTTTCGAGGATGCCGCGATCGTCGACGCCGCCACGGTGCAGTTCGAGGCGATGATCGCCGACCAGCGCGCCGGCAACGCCAATGCCGGCGATCATTTCGCCAAGCCGGGCGCCAATGACCGGGTGTGGAACGCGCTGGAGAAGCTCTGTCTGCGCGATCCGGCGACCTTCGCGCGCTATTACGCCAACGCGGCGATCGCGCTGGTGAGCGAGACGTGGCTCGGCCCGAGCTACCAGATCACCTCGCAAATCAACGTGGTCAATCCGGGGGGCGCGGCGCAGTCGCCGCATCGCGACTATCACATGGGCTTCCAGACCCCGCAGGATTTGCGCCACTTCCCGGCGCATGCGCATCGCCTGTCGCCGGTGCTGACCCTGCAGGGCGCCGTCGCCCATTGCGACATGCCGGTAGAGACGGGGCCGACGCTCTATCTGCCTTACTCCCAAGCCTATGAGCCCGGCTACATCGCCTGGCGCAAGCCGGAGTTCGAACGTTACTTCGCCGATCATCACATCCAGTTGCCGCTGGAGAAGGGCGACGCGGTGTTCTTCAATCCGGCCTTGTTCCACGCCGCGGGCAGCAACCGCACGGCCGATATCCGCCGCATGGCCAACCTGCTGCAGGTTTCGTCGGCCTATGGGCGGGCGATGGAAAGCGTCGACCGCGCGCGCATGAGCGCGGCGCTCTATCCGACACTGTTGCGGCTCGGATCATCCGGCGCTCTGTCGCAACGGCAGGTCGCCAACGCCGTCGCCGCGTGCGCCGAAGGCTATCCCTTCCCGACCAACCTGGATCGCGATCCGCCGATCGGCGGCCTGGCGCCGGAGACCCAGGCGCAATTGATGCTGAAAGCGCTTTCGCAGAACTGGACGCCCGAGGCGTTCGAGAAGGTGCTGGCCGAGCAGGCCGGGCGGCGCTTGGCCTAGACGGGCGGCACGCCGAACAGCCAGGCGTGGCTATAGAAGACGATGCCGAAGACGATCAGCCCGATCGCCGCGGCGATCAGATCGGCCCAGGGGCGGATGCGGTTGTCGCCCAGCTTCTGGCCGCGCTGCATCGCCGACAGGATGGCGAACACCGACCAGATGGCGAAGCTGCCGAACAGGATGTTGGAGGCGAGATCGCCATTGGCCAGCAGATGCAAGCTGGACCAGATCAGCACGCTCGCCATCATGGGGTGACGGACCACACGGCGGATGCGCCCGGGCGCATAGGCGCAGGCCATCAGGATGAAGGCCAGCGCCATGGCGACCGGCAAGACCAGCCGGGCCGTCTGCGAGGGCGTGAAGATCGGCTCATACGGGGTGCGCGCATAGCCGATCCAGATCAGGACCAGGCCGGCGGCCGAGACCAGCGAAAACGCCCCCTTGTAGCCGTTGAGGCCGATGGCACTGGTGACGGCGCCACGCAGCCTCGGGCTGGTCGGCACCAGATGCACGCCGATGAACAGCACCAGCCCTAAGATCAGCAATTCCATGCCCTTGCCCCCGGCTGCGGCGAATCTCCCAGGGGGTCAGAGTAGGGGGCGGCATGCGGCGGACGCAACCACCTGCCACAATCATTTCTGTTGTCCTGGGCGGCCGGTTTGGTTAGCAATCCGGCGAGGCGAATATCGATCGATCTTGGCCACTTAGAGGGCACGGACATGGCGGACAACAAGCTTCGGGTCGCGATCCTGGGCGCCAGCGGCTACACAGGCGCCGAGCTGGTGCGCCTTTTGTCGCGCCATCCGCATGTCGCCATCGTCGCCCTGACCGCCGACCGCCAGGCCGGCAAGCCCGCGTCGGAGGTTTTTCCGCATCTGGGCCTGGCCGACCTGCCGACCCTGACCAAGATCGACGAGGTCGACTGGAACGGCGTCGATTTCGTGTTCTGCGGCCTGCCGCACGGCCTGACCCAGGAAGTGATCGCCAAGCTGCCGCGGCATCTGCGCATCGTCGATTTGTCGGCCGATTTCCGCCTGTCGGACATCGCCGCCTATGCGCAATGGTACGGGCACGAGCATCACGCGCCGGACCTGCAGAAGGAAGCCGTCTACGGCCTGACCGAGATCCATCGCGACAAGGTGCGCAAGGCGCGGCTGGTCGCCAATCCCGGCTGCTACCCGACCTCGGCGCAATTGCCGCTGATCCCGCTGATCGAGAAGAAGCTGATCGACGCCGACGACATCATCATCGACGCCAAGTCGGGCGTCAGCGGCGCCGGCCGCGACGCCAAGCAGGGCAGCCTCTATACCGAGGTGACCGAAGGCATCCACGCCTATGGCATTGCCAGCCATCGCCACGCGCCGGAGATCGAGCAGGGTCTCAGCGAGGCGGCGGGCAAGCCCATCGTGGTCAATTTCACGCCGCATTTGATGCCGATGAGCCGCGGCATCCTCGCCACCATCTATGTGAAGCTGAAGCCGGGCGTGACCGTGGACCAGTTGCGCGCGGCGCTGGCCGACCGCTATCGCGACGAATATTTCGTGAAGGTGCTGCCCAACGGCACCGCGCCGGCGACGCGCCATGTGCGCGGCAGCAACTTCGTCATCATGTCGGTGCACGCCGACCGGGTGCCGGGCCGCGCCATCCTGATGGCTGTGGAGGACAATCTGGTGAAGGGCGCCTCCGGCCAGGCCATCCAGAACATGAACGTGATGGCGGGCTTCCCCGAGGAAACCGCGCTCGAGCAATTGCCGCTGTTCCCGTGATGGGCTTGATCCGGCCGCATCACGGCGTCACGCCGACCATCGCGCCGACCGCCTTCATCGCCGAGAACGCGGTGATCATCGGGGACGTGGTGATCGGCGCGGAATCCTCCATCTGGTACGGCTGCGTGCTGCGCGGCGACGGCAATTCGATCCGCGTCGGCGCGCGCACTAACATCCAGGACGGAACGGTCGTCCACATCAATCATGAGCGGGAAGGGGCGGTCGGCACCAAGACGGTGATCGGCTCCGACGTCACCATCGGCCATATGGCGCTGATCCACGCCTGCACGCTGGAGGATGGCTGCTTCATCGGCATGAAGGCCTGCGTCATGGACGGCGCGGTGGTGGAGAGCGGCGCCATGGTCGCCGCTGGCGCCCTGGTGACGCCCGGCAAGCGGGTCAAGCATGGCGAATTGTGGGCCGGCAGCCCGGCCAGGCTGATGCGCAAGCTGAGCGAAGCGGAGCTCAAATATTTCGTCTATACCGCCCGGCATTATTGCGAGACGGCGGCGAGCTATCGCAACGGTTAGGCCTACAGGCGATCCGGCCGCGGCGCCGCGACCGCATGCAATGCGATCTCGGTGGTGAATTTCATCGCGAAGACCTGCGCCATGGTTTCGGCATCATTGGCCGACAGCACAAACGCCGTCGGCCCGCCGATCACTTCCTCCCGGTAATAATCAACGATGCGCTTGTCGCCGCCGATGACGATGCCATTGATCGTCGTGCCGTGCGACAGGAGCGCGGCGCGGGCGCGCTCGGTGCTTTCACCGACATTGTCCTGGCCGTTGCCGACGACGTTCAGGACGGTGCGCTCGGCGTTGAAGGGCGCGGCTTGCAGCCGGGCCTCGGCATATTCCATCGCGCCCGACAGGTTGGTCAGGCTGCCCACGAACCGGGTGGAGTTGCTCAGCACCCCGTCCAGCCGGGCGGCGATCTCGGCCGCGGCAGCCTCGGCCTCTTGCGTGGAACTGATCACGCGCCACGGGATGAGCTCGACGCAATCGCCATCCGCCCAGACAAAGACTGCGAATCCGATGCGGCTGTGCTTGCCGTGCTGGATGGCGGCCAGGATGGAGGGCGAGCGAATGGCCTGCGCCATGCCTTCGATCTGCAATTGCGCCTCCTGCGCGTTGATGGAGCTGGAGACGTCCAGGCCGGTGATGATGTTCGTGTCGGTGGAAAGATCGTCGGCGCTCGCCGGAATGGGCGAGATCAGGGCGACACAAGCGAGAAGAAATGCAAATCCACGGCGCGCCATGTCCACCTCCAGTCGTTCGACTGGCTGGCGATCGGTCGCCCTTCGCATCCGCCATAAGCCTGGAAACCCCTGCCGCCGGCAGAGACGCAATCACCTGTTGCCGTAAGCCCCAACCGACACCGCGCCAAAGAGTTCCGCGCCGGCGTCGGGGCACGGCATGGAACCGGCGGCTCACTGGGGCGGGAATATCGCGGGCCGGCGCGTATTCAGCACGATCTCGGTCACGAACTTCCGCTCCAGCACTTCGACCAGCGCTTGGGGCTCGCGCGCAGTCAGGACAAAGGCCGCCGGGCCGCCAATCACTTCGGTACGGAAATAGGATTGCACGCCGCGGTCATGGCCGATGACCACGGCGTTGATCATGATGCCTTGCGCGACCACCTTGTCGCGGACCCACTTCGGGCTTTCGCCGACATTGTCGATGCCGTTGCCAAGGATGTTGAGGATCTTGTGGTCGGCAACATACGGCGCCGTCCGCAGCATCTCCGCGCCATAGGCCATCGCCCCCGACAAATCCGTCAGCTCGCCGAGCTTGATTTCGCTCTTGGCGCTGAGGATGGCGGGAATTTGCGTGGCGATTGCATCGCTCACCGCCTCGGCCTCTTCCGGCGAGCTGATCAACTGCCACGACGCGAACACCGGATAATTGCCGTTGGCCCAGAGGAAGATCGCGAAGCCGACGCGGCCGCGCTTTCCTTGCCGGATCGCGCGCATCACTTCCGGCGAGCGGATCGCCAGCGCCATGCCGTCGATCTGGATCTGGGTTTCGCGCGCCTCGATCGAGCCCGACACGTCGAGGCCGGTGACGATGTTGACGTCCGTGTTGATTGGGTCTTCGGCGTGCGCGTTCCGGCCGACGGCAACCAGCCAGACGATCACCAGGATGGCGAGGGCATAGCGCACCCGCCCACTTCAACCGTGCCGCCGCGAGGCGTCAAGCCCTACGAAGTAAGCGCCCGCGAGAGGTCGGCCAGCAATTCGCCCTGATCCTCGATCCCGACCGACAGCCGCAGCAGGTCGGTCGGCACCGGCGATCCGACGCCCTCGATGGAGGCGCGATGCTCGATCAGGCTCTCGACCCCGCCCAGCGACGTGGCGCGCTTCCAGAGCTGCACCCGTGCGGCGCAGCCGATGGCGGCGGCCTCGCCGCCCTTGACCCGGATCGACAGCATGCCGCCGAAGCCGCCCTGCATCTGCCGCTTGGCAACAGCGTGCTGCGGATGGCCGGGCAGGCCGGGATAGAGCACCGCGGCGACCTGCGGATGCGCCGCCAGCCGCTCGGCCAGGAACAGGGCGCTCTCGCTCGCCCGGCGCACGCGCAGGGGCAGGGTGCGCATCCCGCGCAGCAGCAGCCAGGCCTCGAACCCGCCCAGCACCGCGCCGTTGCTGGCGCGGATGCCCTCGATCCGCTCCCAGAAGGAATCCTGGCGCGCTGCGGTCAGCGTGCCCGCCAGCACGTCGGAATGGCCGTTCAGGTATTTGGTGGCCGCATGCATGACGAGATCGGCGCCCAGCGCGATGGGTTGGGTCAGGATCGGCGTACCGACGGTCGAATCCACCGCCAGCAGCGCGCCGGCCTTGTGCGCGATCTCCGCCAGGGCGGCGATGTCCGCGACCTGCCACAGGGGATTGGAGGGCGTCTCGGCCCAGATCACCCGGGTCTTGCCGGGCTGGATCGCCGCGCGGACCTGAGACAAATCGGTCATGTCGATGAAGTCGACCAGCAGGCCCCAATCGCGTCCGTGGGTGATCAGCCATTTACGCAGGCCCCAATACATCACCTCCGGCGCGATCACGTGGTCGCCGGGCTTGAGCGCCAGGAAGATCGTGGTCGCCGCCGCCATGCCGGACGAGAACAGCAGGGATGCCGCGCCGCCCTCCAGCCGGGTCAGCAATTGCTCGACCTGGTCCCAGGCCGGGCTGTCGTTGCGCACGTAGGAGCGGCCGCTGCGATATTCGTTGTCGGGATCGCGCTCGAAGGTGGTGGCAAGCTGCACCGGCGGCACCAGCGCCTTGCTGGTCGGCTCGATCCAGCCCATCGCCTGGGCGCAGAGCGTGTCCGAAGAGATCAAGTTTTTGGTCATAGCTAGCCCAGTGCTTGTGCCGGGATGTGTGGCATCTGATCACCCAAATAACCTATGGCGCTCGCGTTCGACGAGAATGTAATGCCAATTGTGTTTGATGGCAGATTGAAGAGATTTGCCAGTGACGCAAGAGAGATGAAGGAGGGACATCTCGAGAGCGATTTTCAATATCTCGGACAGACAGTTAACTTCTTCTACCCAACGACTGGAAAACTTGTCCTTTCTGACGACATGAGTGAAGGCGTTACGATATCTGCTGACATGGCCCGCCGCTCCCGCAAAGTTCGGAAATAGCAGCTTTCCTTCCGAGGTAAGAGCATTGATGAGTTGAGACAGACGTGCCGTTAAGCCAGCTTCATTGATAAACCCAATACGGCCAACCATGGTTTTTCGGGCATTCGTTTCAATGTTACGTGGGAGAGCGGCCAGCAGTTTGGTTTTTATCTTGGCAAACTTGTTAGGGGGTATCAGGGTGGCCTGATAAAACTCTCGGTGGAGGGCTTCCATTGCTTGCGCGATTGTCATGAAACGAATTTCGAGATCTTCCGTGTCCTCCGCAACGTAACGGTATAACGGCAAAATATAGCGAAGCCGTTCATAGTTCTTGAACCACCTCGATAACACAGCGCCCGTGTTATGCTTCATTTCTCTCAAACGAATCGTTCGGTCGCTAGAACTATTCGAGGAGCACGGTTTGTACCAACTTTGGCTGATGAGGAGCTCCCATCTTTCAAATTTGGAACCGCGTTTCTTATCGGGATTAGCGGGAGTCCGTCTCCCCCATTTACTGGGCGTCAGAGTGATTTCTGTCGGCCCCAACGGCCGACCAGATGCAACGTAAAAGAACATCTCCAGCGTATGGATGTCCGCAATCAAAGCATCCCAACGAGGTAAATCTCTCCGGTATGTAAGGGTGGCAAAGACGTCTGTATGGCATTTGAATGGTTCGCCTAAGCTATAGGAGGGGCCAACCGACAACTCCAGCATGCGCCGATTATCTAGTGTCCATTTTCTTGATGCCTGGCTTCGATATTTCATTGTCAGCGCGACGCGTTTGGAGCGCGAATGCGAGACGTCAACAGCACTGGGTTGATACCAACTATTGATCAGCGGTGACTTAATGCTGAAACCTTTTGCAATGGGATTATTTAGACTTTTGAGGTGT
>DASZQC010000123.1:0-5753 GCA_035549815.1 Dongiaceae bacterium | reverse complement strand
ATCCTCGAGGGCCTGAACTTCGAGATCGAAGAGGCCGAGAACGGCAAGCTGGCGATGGATGCCTGCCAGAAGCGTATGCCGGACGTGATCCTGCTGGACTGGAACATGCCGGTGATGAGCGGCATCGAGTTCCTGCGCGTGTTGCGCAAGTCCGACGGCGGCCAGGTTCCGGTGGTCGTGTTCTGCACCACGGAAAACGACATCGCCCACATCCAGGAGGCGATCTCTTCCGGCGCCAACGAATACATCATGAAGCCGTTCGACAGCGAGATCATCGAGTCAAAGTTCAGCCAAGTCGGCCTGATCTGAGTGTGAGTGCGGGAGATGGGCGTGGTTGAGGCGGGGATCAAGAAATTTTCGACGAATGCGGCGCCCGCTCAGGTCCGCGTCATGGTGGTTGACGATTCGCACGTCATCCGCGGCCTGCTGAGCCGCACGCTCGATTCCGATCCCGGCATCAAGGTCGTTGCCACCGCTGCCAACGGCAAGGCCGCCGTTGAAGAGATCGCCAAGCACGACATCGACGTGGTCGTGCTGGATATCGAAATGCCGGTGATGGACGGCATGACGGCGCTGCCGCTGCTGGTCGCCGCCAAGCCGGGCGTCCAGGTCATCATGGCCTCCACGCTGACGCTGAAGGGCGCCTCGATCAGCTTGAAGGCGCTGTCGCGCGGGGCCGTCGATTACGTGCCGAAGCCGACCTCCACCGGCGAGATCAATTCCGCCGAGGGCTTCAAGCGCGAGCTCATTTCCAAGGTGAAGAGCTGGGGCAAGGCCGGCCGGCGCAGGCGCCCGGAGGGTGCCGCGACCGCCCCCACCGCCGGCACCAGCACGCTGAAGCGGCTCTATGCCGCCGGCCCGATCAAGCTGCGTGACATGCCCACCCTGTTCAAGCCGGACTGCATCGCCGTCGGCTCTTCGACCGGCGGGCCGCAGGCGCTGTTCAAGGTGTTCCAGATGCTGGGCAAGGTGCCGAACCTGCCGATCTTCGTCACCCAGCACATGCCCGCCACCTTTACCACCATTCTTGCCGAGCACCTGGCGCAGGCGAGCGGCATGCCCGCCGCCGAGGCCAAGGACGGCGAGCAGGTCACGCCCGGCCGCATCTATGTGGCGCCCGGCGACTTTCACATGACGGTGCACACCGAAGGCACCCGCAAGGTGCTGCACCTGGACAAGAATCCGCCCGAGAATTTCTGCCGCCCTGCGGTCGATCCGATGCTGCGATCGCTGGCCAAGGTCTATGGCGGCAAGGTGCTGACGCTGATCCTGACCGGCATGGGCCAGGACGGGATGAAGGGCGGGAAAGAGATCATCAATGCCGGTGGCGTGGTCGTCGCTCAGGACGAGGGCACCAGCGTGGTCTGGGGGATGCCCGGGGCGGTGACAGGCGCCGGCCTGTGCAGCGCCGTCTTGCCGCTGTCGGATATCGCTCCGTTCCTGCGCAAGACGCTCTCGAGGATGGCAGCATGACCGTGACCGACTTCGAGTTCATCTGTCAGATTCTGCGCGAACGGTCGGGCCTGGTCCTCACCAACGACAAGGCTTATCTGCTGGAAAGTCGTTTGCTGCCCGTTGCGCGCAAGTGGAAGCTCGCGACCTTCGACGATCTGGTGCGCGTCATCCGCACCAAGATGGACGAGGCGGTGATCAAGGACGTGGTCGAGGCGATGACCACCAACGAGTCCTTTTTCTTCCGCGACACCAAGCCGTTCGACCAGTTCAAGGCGCTGGTGCTGCCGACCATGCTGAAGAACCGCGCCAGCAGCAAGACCATCCGCATCTGGAGCGCCGCCTGTTCCAGCGGCCAGGAGGCCTATTCGCTGGCCATGATCCTGTCCGAGATGTCGGCGCAGCTCGCCGGCTGGCGCATCGAGATCGTCGGCACCGACCTGTCGACCGAGATCTTGGGCCGCGCCAAGGAAGGCATGTATTCGCAGTTCGAGGTACAGCGCGGCCTGCCCATCACGCTGCTGGTGAAGTATTTCTCCCAGGTCGGCGACCGCTGGCAGATCAACGCCAAGATGCGCAGCATGGTGACCTACCGCGAGTTCAACCTGCTGCACGACCCGGTATCGCTGGGCCGCTTCGACGTGGTCTTCTGCCGCAATGTGCTGATCTACTTCGACCAGCAGACCAAGGGCCGTGTGCTGAATTCGATCGCCAAGCAGATGCCGGAAGACGGATTCCTGTTCCTGGGCGGCGCCGAAACCGTGCTCGGCATCACCGACAAGTTCCAGATGATGGCGGGCCAGCGCGGCGTCTATTGCGTCACCGGCGCCAACAAGCCGGCGGCCATGCCCCTGGCGGCCGTGGGCGGCATCCAGCGCTGATCGCGCCGGTGGGCTGCAACGAAAAACGCGCGCCAGGCGGCGCGCGCTTTGCATTTCGGGGAAAGGCCGGCAGCGCCGCGCTATGCGCTGGCGCCCTCGGCCTTCTTGGCACCGGTGCGGGCTTCTTCCGGATCGCGCAGCACATAGCCGCGGCCCCACACGGTTTCGATATAATTCTCGCCGCCCGTCGCGTTGCTGAGCTTCTTGCGCAGCTTGCAGACGAAGACGTCGATGATCTTCAGCTCCGGCTCGTCCATGCCGCCATAGAGATGATTGAGGAACATCTCCTTGGTGAGGGTGGTGCCCTTGCGCAGCGAGAGCAATTCCAGGATGCCGTATTCCTTGCCGGTCAGGTGCAGCGGCTGGGTCTCGACCTCCACGGTGCGGGTGTCGAGATTGACCGTGAGCTTGCCGGTCTTGATGACCGATTCCGAATGGCCCTTGGAGCGGCGGACGATGGCCTGGATGCGGGCCAGCAATTCGCGCCGGTCGAACGGCTTGGTCAGGTAGTCGTCGGCGCCGAAGCCGAGGCCCTTGATCTTGTTGTCGAGCTCGGACAGGCCCGACAGGATCAGGATCGGCGTATTAACCCGCGACGAGCGCAGGCGGCGCAACACCTCATAGCCGTCGATATCCGGCAGCATGAGGTCCAGGATGATGATGTCGTAATCGTAGAGCTTGCCGATCTCGAGACCGTCTTCGCCGAGATCCGTCGTGTCGACGATGTAACCTTCGGACTTCAGAATCAGTTCGATGCTCTGAGCCGTGTTGGCATCGTCTTCAACCAGCAATACTCGCATGGCCCCAACTCCCCGTGATGGCGTGACGAGCATTAATACTGATGAATCTTAACCATCTATCCCCAGCTCTGTAAAGCAATGTTCTAAGGAATCCGCAGAATTATTGGGTTTTGTTCGCGTGGTAGGATTTTAAGACACTATGATGGGGGTGTGAGATTTGGGTCCGAAATCCGATATCGGTAGAAAGACGGGTTAACCCCGCCTGTGGGTATTTCTGTGGGTAACTCCTTGAAATATCGCCGTGAAATTGGGTTGCATTGCAACCTTAACTTTAACCTGCGGTTAACGACAGCTGTGTAGTGTCTGTGACAAGAGGGTCAATTGGCACTGGGCTCAAACCTGGGCATGGCGTACGCGTTGCCGTTGGAAGACATCCTGCAGGACATCGACCGGGTTCCGGACCGGCGCGTTTATGGGCGCGTCGCGGCCATCCTCGGCATGCTGGTGGAGATCGCCGGCATTGATAACAGCCTGGCCATCGGCGCCCGCTGCGACCTGCTGGACCGCGCCAACCGCCGGATAGGGTGCGAGGTGGTCGGTTTCCGCAACGGCCGCGCCCTGGCGCTGGCCTTCGGCTCCCTGGAAGGCGTAGGCCTAGGCAGCAAGGCGATCGTGGTCGAGAGCGATCCGGTCGTCCGCCCGACGCGCGCATGGCTCGGCCGGGTGGTGAACGCCCTGGGCGAACCCATCGACGGCAAGGGCCCGCTGCCCACCGGCAAGCACCCCATTCGCATCCGCAACGCTCCGCCGCCGGCGCATGCGCGCAACCGGGTCGGCGGCAAGGTCGACCTGGGCGTCCGCGCCATCAACACCTTCGCCACCTGCTGCAGCGGCCAGCGCATGGGCATCTTCGCCGCCTCGGGCGTCGGCAAGTCGGTGCTGCTGTCGATGATGGCGCGCTACACCTCGCTCGACGTCAACGTCATCGGCCTGATCGGCGAGCGCGGCCGCGAGGTGCAGGAATTCATCGTCGACGAGCTCGGTCCCGAGGGCCTCGCCAATTCCGTCATCGTGGTCGCCACCTCGGATGAATCGCCCCTGATGCGCCGCCAGGCGGCGCAGATGACCCTGGCGATCGCAGAATTCTTCCGCGACCAGGGCGACGACGTCCTGTGCCTGATGGACAGCGTCACCCGTTTCGCCATGGCGATGCGCGAGATCGGCCTGTCGGTCGGCGAGCCGCCGGCCAGCAAGGGCTACACGCCCTCGACCTTCGCCGAACTGCCGCGCCTCCTGGAGCGCGCCGGCCCCGGCACCAACGGGACGGGCAGCATCACCGGCTTGTTCACCGTGCTGGTGGAAGGCGACGACCACAACGAGCCGGTCGCAGACGCGGTGCGCGGCATCCTCGACGGTCACATCGTGCTGGAGCGCAGCATCGCCGAGCGCGGCCGCTATCCGGCGGTCAACGTCCTGCGCTCGCTTTCGCGCACCATGCCGGGCTGCAACAGCGACGCGGAGACCGACATCGTGCGGCGCGCGCGCCAGCATCTGTCGGTCTATGAGGACATGGCGGAGCTGATCCGCCTCGGCGCCTATCGCAAGGGCACCGACCCGGCGGTGGACGAGGCGATCCGGCTCTATCCGGCCGTCGAGACTTTCCTCGGCCAGAAGCGGGCCGAGCACACCAACCTGCATGACGGCTATTGCCAGTTGGCCGACATCCTCGGCCTGCCGCATCCCGACGCCGAGCCTGCGGGCAAGGCGAAGGCGGTAGACTCATGAGCGGCCTTGACCAATTGATGCGCCTGCAGCGCTGGACGCTCGACGAGAAGCGCCGCCAGGCCAGCGACCTTGAGCTGCTGATCGAGCGCCTGGCGACCGACATCGCCAATCTCGACCGCGAGGTTGCGCGCGAAATCGAGGCGGCGCGCGAAAGCGTCGAAATGCAGCGCGCCCTGCCGGGTTATCGCGAGGCGATGAAGGATCGCCGCGCGCGGCTAGAGAAGTCGCTGACCGACCTCAAGGGCGAATTGGCGAAGTTGCAGGAGATGATCGCCGAGGCCTTCTCCGACCTGAAGAAGACCGAGCAGACGGTGAAGAACCGCGAGCAGCGTCAGCGCCTGGTTGAACGCCGCCGCGAGCAGAACGTCAGCGACGAGATCGGCCTGCAACTGCATCGCCGCAAGGGCTGACCCGGCTCCTGCCAGAAACAAGTCCCGCATCCCGGTATTGTCGGGCTGAGCATTGGCCGCAATCCCGGGACGACGTCATGGCCCAGAACCGAACCCAGCCGAAATTCGCCCGCATCTGGCGCGGGCGCACGACGCGCGACAAGGCCGACGCCTATGAGCATTATTGGCTCCAAGTCGGCAGCGCGCCGCTGATCAAAAAGGGCGCCATCTCGGTGCAGATGCTGCGCGAGGACCGCGCGGCGGAGACCGAGTTCACCACCATCTCCTGGTGGGACAGCATCGAATCGATGGCGCCGGGCGGCGATCCTTACAAGGCGCATCACCTGCCGCAGGATAAGGCGCTCCTGATCGAGCTGCCGGAGCGGGTGCAGATCCTGCGGTTGCTGGATTCACGCGAGGCTTAGGCCGAAACCCGCGTCGCCGATTTTTCGATTTCGTCCAGCGGCGAGACCGGGAATTCCTTGACGGTCTGGAACACCAGACCG
>DASZQC010000122.1:0-2460 GCA_035549815.1 Dongiaceae bacterium | reverse complement strand
ACGGCCGATGCGGTTGTACTGGCGCAGGCTTCCATGTCTGGGGCCGCCGCCTTGCTGGCACAGATGAGAATGCCGGTGCTGAGTTCGCCGCGCCTCGGGATCGAAGCGGCTTTGGCGCGGCTGACCGGACGGCGGGCGGCGGCATAGATCAAGTTGAAGAATACGGAAGGACAGCGGGCATGAAGGGCAAGGTCACCTGGATCAAGGGCGGCAGCTTCCTGATGGAGAGCGGCACCGGCCACGCGCTGCCGATGCACAGCAAGATCCTGGGCGACGATGTCAGCGTGGCGCCCTCGGCCATGGAATATGTGCTGATGGGCATGGGCGGCTGCACCAGCGCCGACGTGATGATGATCCTGAGCAAGGGCCGCCACGACGTGCGCTCCTGCGTCGCCACGCTGGAGGCCGAGCGCGCGCCGGAGGAGCCGAAGGTCTTCACCAAGATCCATGTGCATTTCGCCCTGACGGGCAAGGGCCTGAAGCGCGACGCGGTGGAGCGCGCAATCAAACTGTCGGCGGAGAAATATTGCTCGGCCTCGATCATGATCGGCAAGACCGCGACCATCACGCACGATTTCGAGGTGACGGAGGTGGAGTAGGGGGCGCGTTGCGCGTCGGCCACGCTCCGCCGCTTCCTCCAACCAACCCGTCATCCCGGCCGAGCAAAGCGAGCGCCGGGATCCACCAGGCCATCGCAAGACCCGATGTTGTCGTTCACCGCCCTTGCGGCGGATGGGTGGACCCCGGCGCAAGAGGCCGGGGTGACGATGGTGTTTGTGGTGGGGGGCGTAGCGACCGGCGTCGAGCGCGCGCTACTGGTTCAGCCAGTCGACGTCTTCCGGGTCGGGCGGGACGATCTGCTTGGGCGTGAACATGTTGGCGCGCTTCTGCGCGGCTTCGATCTGCGCCGGGGTCAGCTGGTTGGCGACGGTCTCGCGGCGCTTGATCATGTCGGTGCGCTCGACGCTGTCGGGCAGTTGCGCGGCGGCGATGTTGTACCAGAGGTAAGCCTTCGACGGATCGGGCGGCGTGCCCAATCCTTGCTCATGCATCTGCGCGGTCGGGGCGAAGGCGGGGAAATAGCCCTGCTCGGCGGCGCTCTCGAACATCTCGCGCGCGCGCACGAAATTCCGCGGCACGCCCTGGCCGAAGAAATAGATATTCCCCATCAGCCATTCGGCGACCGGGTGCCCCAGCTTCGCCAGGCGCTCGAAAGCCGGCACGGCCTTGGGAAACTGGCCGGCCTGGTAGGCAGCCCAGGCTTCGTCGGTGCCTTTTTCCAGCGGGGCCCAGGAGCGCTCCTCGCCATCCACCATCACGGTGATGGATTTCGGTGGCGGCGCCGACGCGATCTGCGGATCGGCCGGATTCATGATGGCGGAAACGGTCTCTTCCTGCGCGGCCGCCGCGAGCGGCGTCAGGCAGACCAAAAAAGCGGCAAGGAGGATGTGTGGGCGCATTGGGAAAGGCTAAGGATTCTTGGTTAAGGAATCCTTCATCCCCGCTCCGAAAAGGGTCTTGCAATGGGGCACACCGGGGCCATATGGAAGTCCCATGGCCCAGGATCTGACGCCGCTCGAGGCGGAAAAGCTGAAGCAGGACCAGACCAGCGTGGAACGCAACTTCTGGCAGAAGCTGCGGGGCGTGGCGCGCAAGGTTCCCTTCATCGACGAACTGGTCGCAACCTATTTTTGCGCCATGGATCCGGAGACGCCGCTCAAGGTGAAGGCGATCCTGTTCGGCGCCTTGGCCTATTTCATCCTGCCGTTCGATTTCGTGGCGGATTTCATGCCGGTCTTCGGTTTTGCCGACGATGCCACGGTTCTGTTCGCCGCCATCCGCGCGGTGCTGCCGCACATCAAGACCCAGCATCGCATCGACGCCCAGCAGGCGCTCGACCGCCTCCTGAAAAGCTCCGCCTAGCGCGCCGCCCCGACTTCGGACTCCGGAGTCGGAGCAAGCGCTTCCTTCGCCAGCTTCGCCTCTCGCCCCATTTTTGCTTCACGACGCGCCAGGTAAATGGTGCTGGCGACGATCAGCCCGGCGCCCGCCAGGGTCCACACGTCCGGCACTTCGGCAAAGAACATCAGGCCGACCGCACCGGTGAAGATCAGGCGCGAATAGTCGAACGGCGCCACCGCCGAGGCTTCGCCCGTGCGGAAGGCCATGATCCACCAATATTGCGACAGGGCGCCGGTGGCGCCGATGATCGCCAGATAGACCCAGGTCAGCGGCCCCGGCCATTGCCAATCCGGCAGCGCGGGAATGAGTGCGAGGGGCGAGGCGATCACGCCGAAATAGAACAGCATGGCGAGCGGCCGTTCATAGGCCGGGATGCGCTTCAGCACCGTGATCAGGATGGCGATGGAGAGGGCATCGCCCAGCGCGAAGAGCGCGTTGGGATCGAAGGATTCGGTGCCCGGCCGCATCATGATCAGCACGCCCAGGAATCCGACCAGG
>DASZQC010000121.1:0-3894 GCA_035549815.1 Dongiaceae bacterium | reverse complement strand
TGGTGCCGTTGATCTGGCCGGCAAAGAACAGGCCGGCGACCTTTTGGGTTTCCAGGCTCGGCTTCAAGGCGCGCGGGTCGACGAAATCATATTCGATGGCGTAGCCCGGCCGGATCATCCGGGCCTTCTCCAGGCCGGGGATGGTCGCCAGCATTTCCCGCTGCACGTCTTGCGGCAGCGAGGTGGAGATGCCGTTGGGATAGACGGTGCCGTCGTCCAGCCCTTCGGGCTCCAGGAAGATTTGGTGTCGGTCCTTCTCGGCGAAGCGCACCACCTTGTCCTCGATCGAGGGGCAATAACGCGGGCCGGTGCCCTCGATCTGGCCACTATACATCGGCGCCCGGTGCAGGTTGCCCCGGATCAGCGCGTGGGCGGCCGCGGAGGTATAGGTGATGCCGCAGGAAATCTGCGGTGTTTCAATGGCTTGCGTCAGATAGGACATGGGTGCCGGCGGGCTGTCGCCGGGCTGCATCTCCAGGCTGGCCCAGTCAATCGTCCGGCCATCCAGGCGCGGCGGCGTGCCGGTCTTCAGCCGGCCTAGCGGGAAGCCGACCCGGGCCAGGGTCTCTGAGAGCCGCACCGACGGCGCCTCGCCCACGCGGCCGGCGGGGATCTTCACCTCGCCGCAATGGATCAACCCGTTCAGGAAGGTGCCCGTGGTCAGGACCACGGCGCCGGTGGCGATCCGCGCGCCGGCCTCGGTGACGATGGCCGTGACGCGGCCGCCTTCGATCTCGATGTCCGCCGCGGCGCCGGCCTTGATGTCGAGATTGGGCTGCTCGGCCAGCAAGGTCTGGACCGCCTGGCGATAGAGCTTGCGGTCGGCCTGGGCGCGGGGACCGCGCACGGCCGGGCCCTTCGACCGGTTCAGCATGCGGAACTGGATGCCGCCGCGATCGATGGCGCGGGCCATGATCCCGTCCAGGGCATCGATCTCGCGCACCAGATGGCCCTTGGCGAGGCCGCCGATGGCCGGATTGCAGGACATTTCGCCGATCTTGGCCGGGTCGTGGGTCAGCAGCAGGGTCTTGGCGCCCAGGCGCGCGGCGGCCGCGGCCGCTTCGGTCCCCGCATGACCGCCGCCCACCACAACTACGTCGTAACTTGCTGAAAGACCTGCCATTTCACTCAATTTTTTTCTCGATTGAGCCTCAATGTTTCACGTGAAACATTGCGGGAAACATCGGCTACTTGCCGATGCAGAACTCCTTGAAAATCAAGTCCAAAACGTCCTCGACGTCGACCCGCCCGGTGATCCTGCCCAGGGCCTGCGCGGCCAGGCGCAGATCCTCGGCCTTCAGCTCCGGCTGGGCCGCGCCGGCCGCCCGGATCAGCGCCGCGTGACATTCCTCCAGCGCCGCCCGGTGCCGGGCGCGGGTCAGGACAACGCCCTCACCGCTTTCCATCCGGTCCCTGGCCGCCTCGGTCACGGCCGCCGCCAGCGCCTCGATGCCCAGGCCGGTCCTGGCCGAAACCTTGATCACCGCGCGGCCCTCGATCGCCAGCGGCTCCGGCTCCCGCAACAGGTCGGCCTTGTTCACCACACAGAGCGCGCGATCGTCAATCAGCTTCGCGGTCTCGCCGTCGATTCCGGGCCAAATGCCGCCATCGAACACCAGCAATTTCAGATCGGCATGTTCGGCACGGGCCAGCGCCCGGCGGATGCCCTCCTGCTCGATCTCGTCGGCGCTGGCGCGCAAGCCGGCGGTGTCGGCGACCGTGACGGGATAGCCGCCCAAATCCATCCGCACCTCGATCACGTCGCGCGTGGTGCCGGCGATGCTGGAGACGATGGCCGCCTCGCGTTGTGATAACTTATTGATAATACTTGACTTTCCGACATTCGGCGCGCCCAGGATGGCGACCGTCAGGCCGTCGCGCAGGATCTCGCCGCGATGGCTGTCCGCCAGGTGCCGGTCGAGATCGCCGACCAGCTCGGCGATCTCGCCGTTGATGGCGGCGATGAGCTGCTCCGGCAGATCATCTTCCGGGAAGTCGATGAAAGCCTCGAGCCGCGCCAGCGTGCGCAACAGCCGTGCGCGCCAGTCCTCATAGACGCGCGACAGCGCCCCTTCCGCCTGGCGCAAGGCTTGACGCCGCTGCGCCTCGGTCTCCGCGGCGACGAGGTCGGCCAGGCCCTCGACCTGCGCCAGATCGAGCTTGTCGTTGTGGAACGCGCGGCGCGTGAACTCACCCGGCTCGGCCAGGCGGCAATTCTGCATGTTGCGCAGCACGCGCAGCATGGAGGCGACGACGGCCGGCCCGCCATGCAGATGGAATTCGGCGACGTCCTCGCCGGTGAAAGAATTGGGCGCAGCAAAGAACAGCACCAGCGCATCGTCGATCGGCGCATCGTTGTCATCGACAAGACGGCGCAGCGTGGCAACGCGCGGCGCTGGCAGGTCGCGCCGCGTGAGGCGCTTGATGACGTTGCGCGCCGCGCCACCCGACACGCGCACGATCGCGACACCGGCACGGCCAGGCGCGGTGGCAAGGGCGTAGATGGTGTCGGCGAAGGCGCTCATGGCGCGGGACTATACACGAACGCGCGCGCGGCGCGTGGTGGGCGCGTATTGTGACGAAAAGAATGGAGGGTGAAGCCGCGCAGCGCGCGCCCTACTTCGCACGATCCTCGGGCAGCTTGTCGGTCGGTTGCAGCATCAGGCGCCGGACACGGCCGCCTTGGATCAGATGCGTCTGTAAGATCTCTTCGGCGTCCTCGATCGAGTGGTAGGTGTACCAGACGCCCTCCGGATAGATCACCATCGTCGGGCCGAGCTCGCAGCGGTCGAGGCAGCCGGACTGGTTGACGCGGACATTCTCGAGGCCGAGCTCCTTGGCGCGCGCCTTCATGTAGTTGCGCAGGGCCTCGGCGCCGCGCTTCTTGCAGCAGCCGCGCGGATGACCGGCGGGCCGCTCGTTCACGCAACAGAACACATGCGCCTCGTAATACGGCGCGGGATCACCCGGCATCTTGCGGTCGGCCGGTTTCGGATGGTCGGACATCGGTGGGAAATTTCCTAGGCTGGGGCTATTTCTGCTGCTGCCCGCCGAATTGCTGCCAGAACATCTTCTGCATCTGCTCCAGCCCGGCGATGCCGGCGGGCATCCAGGTTTTCATCAGGGTCTCGGGGTCCATCGATTTCAGCGCCGCCATCATGCGGTCCTGCATCTCCTTCATCACCACTTCCTGCATCGGCTGGACGTCGGGCAGGCCGAAAAACACCCGCGCCTCCTCCGGCGTGCAATCGATATCGATATGGACCTTCATGGGCGCTGCTCCCAGGTGAATTGTCTGCCGCAGCTTAGAGCCTGGGCGGCAGGGCGGCAAATTCCGCGCGCAGCCGTTCCGCCCGCGCCGCCAGCTCCGCATCGGGAATCCGAGGCGTCGGCCGGAAGGTCAGTTGCTCCTCGGCGATATAGCGGCGCGAGGTGATGTCGGTCGGCGCATGCAGGGGCACGATGTGCGCATGGGCATGGGCGACATCGCCGCCGGTGAAACAGAAAGAGACGCGGCGGACCTTCTCCGTCCGTTTCAGCGCCTGGGCCAGGCGCTGGCCCAGATGGATGGTCGCGGCGGAGAGCTCCGGCGGCAGATCGTCGAAATAGGGGTAGTGCTCCCGCGGCACGATCTGCAGATGGCCGGGCCGGATCGGGTGGATGTCGAGGAAGGCCACCAGTTTGTCGTCCTGGTGGACGATCTGCGCCGGCGCCGCGCCGCGGACAATGCGGCAGAACAGGCAGTCATTATGTTGGGTCTCGGTGGAATAAGTCATGGGCGCGCTCCTGATCGGGCGCGCCGGGGGTGCGCCCGGGTTATCCGACGGTTCGAGGGCCGGAGCTGCACATTCGCTGCGATGGGGTCGAGGCAGGTCGCTTCATGCGGGCAATCTA
>DASZQC010000120.1:0-5937 GCA_035549815.1 Dongiaceae bacterium | reverse complement strand
CCGGGACATTCGTCACGTCGCGCGTGCCGATGAAGATACGGCCGGCGCTCGGCTCCAGATATCCCGCCGCGAGATTGAGCAACGTCGTCTTGCCCGACCCGGAAGGTCCCAGAAGGGTCAGGAACTCGCCCGGCGCCACGGTCAAGTCCGTCGGCTTCAAGGCGTCGACGCTGCCATAGCTCTTCGCCGCACCTTCGAAGCGCAACGAGAGGCCGGATCGGGTGGCAACGTCTGAAGTCATGTCTGTGGCGTCTCCGCTTTCTTGGCGATGGATTGGCTCTTGCTGAAGATCTGCGCCGCGCCGAACAGGACCAGCGCCAGCAGGATCATCAAGGTGGCGGCCACGGCAACGACGGGCGTGTATTCGAGCCGGATCGATTCCCAGATCTTCACCGGCAGGGTCTTGTTGGCATAGCCGGCCATGAATACGGCGATCACCACCTCGTCGAACGAGGTGATGAAGGAAAACACCGCACCGCCGACCAAGCCCGGTGTGATGTTGGGCAACGTCACGGTGCGGAACACCGTCCACGGCCCGGCGCCGAGGCCCGCCGCGGCGCGCGTCCAATTGTCATCGACGGCTCGCAACGCGATACCGACATTGATGACCACGAAGGGCAAGGCCAGGATGGCGTGGCTGAGGCCCAGGCCCAATACCGTGCCCGCCAGCCCGACATCGAGGGCGCTGCGATAGATGGCGACGGCGCTGACGATCACCGGCACGATCATCGGCGCCAGAAACAGGCCGATCAGCAGGCCGTGCCAGCGCCCCTTGATGCGGCGCAGGCCGATCGCCGAGACGGTGCCGAGCACGACCGCAACGACAGTCGCGATCAGTGCCACCTGCAAGCTGTTCATCAGCGCGCTGCGCCATTCGGCATCGAGGAAGAACTGCTCGTACCAGCGCATCGAATAGGCGCGCGGCGGCAAGAAGATGAAGCTGGCCTTGTTCACCGAAGCCGGCAGCACCGCGATGATCGGCAGCACCAGGAAAGCCAGCACGGCGCCAACACTTCCCTGCGCCAGGATGCGCAGCCAAAGGGGTTGGCGGGTCATTTCGCGAACATCCCTTTGTCGATCGGCAGCAACCGCGCGGTGAGGCCGAGCAGCACCAGCACGACGACCAGCAATACCAGCGATCCCGCCGCCGCCAGCGACCAGGCCAGGCGGTCGGTCACGAAGCTGGCGATCAGCATGGAAAGCGTGATCGCGTTCGCCCCGCCCAGCAACGCCGGGGTGATGAAGAAGCCGAGGGAGAGCAGGAACACGAAGGTCGCGCCGCCGAGCAGACCGGGCAGCGCCAGCGGGAAATAGACGCGGCAGAAGGTGTCCAGCAGTCCCGCGCCCAACCCGTCGCTGGCCAGCAGCAGGCGGCGGTCGATGCGCGTCATCGCGGCATAGAGCGGCATGATCGCGTAGGGCAGCAGCACATGGATCATGCCGATCATCACGCCGGTATCGTTGAACAGCAGGGCCAGCGGCTGATCCGTCACGCCCAACCCCATCAGCAGCCGGTTGATCGGCCCGTTGCGCTCTAGCAGGATCATCCAGGAGAAGGTCCGCACCAGCACCGAGATCCAGAACGGGAACAGCACGCCATAGAGCGTCAGCGCGAACCAGATTCCTTTCAGGCGGCTCAGCGCGTAGGCAACCGGCCAGGCCAGGATCACCGTGATGAAGGTGACGGCGATCGCCACCACGATCGTGTTCACCATGACGCGGCGATAGACCTGGCTGTCTGCCAGCACGGCGAAGGTGGCGAAGACGCCGCCTTCATCGGTGAAGGCGAGCGCGAACAGTTGCGCGAGCGGCACCACGAACAACAGCAGCAGGAACAGGATCGCCGGCGCCAGCAGGCAGGCGGTTTCCAGCCGATGCCGCGACATCACGTTGACGAATCCGCCCGTTGGGCCGTCATGGCGCGCAGCCTCCCGATCACTCCCAACCCGTATAGACGTCCATGCCGCGCTTGCGGATCTGGCCGCCGATGACAACGCGCTGGATTTCCGAGGTGCCTTCCCAGATCCGATCCACGCGGATGTCACGATACAGGCGCTCGACCGGGTTCTCCCGCATATAGCCGCGGCCGCCCAGCACTTGCAGCGCCTTGTCGATCACGCGGCCCGCCATCTCGGAGCAATAGAGCTTCAGCGCGCTGGCATGGGCGTGCACCCGCTTCGCATCGGCGCCGTTGTCGATCTCCCAGGCCACGCGATAGAGCATGGTCTTGGCGGCGAAGATTTCCACCGCCATGTCGGCCAGCATGAACTCGACGCCCTGGAAGTCGCGGATCGCACGGTCGAACTGATGCCGGTGGGTCGCATAGTCGTTGGCCACTTCCGCCGCGCGGATGGCGGCGCCCAACGCATGCGAGGCGATCTGCAGGCGCGCTTCGACGAACCAGCCCTTGGTCAGATCGAGCCCCTGCCCAACCTTGCCCAGCATCTTGTCCTCGCCGACCGGCGTCTCTTCGAAACGCAGCTCGGCATGGTCGAAGGCGAAATTGTGCATGAATTTCGGCGAGCGCAGATGGGTCATGTTGCGCGCCGGCTTGTCGACCAGGAACAGGGTCGGTTTGTCCGGATCATCGTCGACATGGGCATGGACGATGATGAAGTCGGAGGCGTTATAGGAGGTGACGAACCATTTCTCGCCGGTCAGCAGCCATTCGCCGCCGCGCTTCACCGCCTTGGTCTTGACCCGGCGCGGGTCGGAACCCGCTTGCGCCTCGGTGATGGCGAAACAGCCGCGCCGCTCGCCGCCGATGGAGGGGCGCAGATAAGCGTCCTGCTGCGCCTTGGTGCCGTATTTCAGGCTGACCGGCGGCCGCCAGACGCAGCTCCACAGGCCGTTGGTGACGCGGCCAAGCTGTTCCTCGATCACCGTCTGCTCCAGCATGGTGAGGCCGAGGCCGCCATGCTCCTTGCTGTGGTTGATGCCGGCGAGGCCCCAATCGCGCACCGCCTGGCGCACCGCCGCGCGGCGCTCCATCGGCAGTTCGCCATGCTCGTCGGCCACGATCTCCAGCGGCAGCAGCACCTCGTCGCAGAATTTGCGGCCGAGCTGCGCCAGCTCCTTTTCCCGTGGGCTGAGTGCCAGATCCAAGATTTGCTCCCCTGTCTGCGCTTGCGCGCACTATCCCGTCGCGAGCCGGTTTCCCTGCGCGTTGGCAAGGAGACTAGCCGTCCCGGCGCTTCAAAGAACGGTAACAATAATCAGAGGGGCATGATCTGAAGTCATACCCCAGGCGAGGACGCCCTTGCTCAATCAATAGGATTTTGCTCTCGCAATTCCTTCATTTCACTGAGAATCCAGTCTCTTACGAGAATTGCGGCATTGCGGAGCGGGCGCTGGTTGCTTGCAACCAGGTAATAATGGTTCCCCGTCTTGAGCACCTGGGGGGCAGCGGCGACCAGGACCTGCTCCTGCAATTCCGGGGCAATGACGTGCCACCAGCCCAGCGAGATGCCCCGGCCGCTGATCGCCGCCTGGATCACCAGGGAATAGTCGGAAAAAGTCAGGCTACGGCTGCCGGCCACCGACGGGTAGCCGAACTCCGACAAATAGCGCGGCCAGGGAATGCGGATCGATCCGGAGAGATGCACGAGCGTATGGCGAGCCAAGTCCTTGCACTCGTCCAGCCGTCCATTGGTGGCCAGATAGGTCGGGCTGCAGACCGGCAGCACCAGTTCCTCCATCAACGACCAGCGCAGATGGTCGATCCCCTCCGGCCAGTTGTAGCGGACTGCCAGATCGACATCCTCGACCGGGCCGACCGGCTCGCCGCGCATGAGCTGGAAACGCAGGTCGATGGAGGGGAATCGCGCCTGGAAACGGTCGAAGCGCGGCATGAACCAATGCATGACGAAAGCCGACGAGCAGGAGAGCGAGACCACGCCGCTGTCGCCGTGACGGGCGCGGATCGCCTCGATCGCCATCTCGATATTCTGAAAGCTGCCGGTGACGGCGTGATAGAGCAGCCTGCCATCCTCGCTCAGTTCCAGGCCGCCGGCGTTGCGCAGGAACAGGTTAGCGTCGAGATGCGCCTCCAGCCGGCCGATCATGCGGCTGACCGCCGATTGAGTGACGTTCAGCTCCGCCGCCGCGCGCGTGAAGCTGAGATAGCGGGCGGCAGCCTCGAACACGAAGATGGCATTGGCGGAGGGCAGAAGGCGGCGCAGCGAGCTCATGCCCTGATGGATAGCGTGCCGAAGGGGTTCGCAGCAACAGGGGGACTTGCGGCGGCAGGGCTAGGCGGGCTCAATACCCTCCATAAGAAAAGATCGGGAGGAAATCGGGCATGACACGGACTTCGGTCGCCGTCATCGGTTGCGGCTTTTTCGCCCAGAACCACCTCAACTCCTGGAAGGACCTGTCGGCCAAGGGCGTCGACCTTGTCGCCGTCTGCGATATCGACCCGGCGAAGGCTCAGGCGGCGGCGCAAAGGTTCAGCGTGCCGCATTGGTACACCGACGCGGAAACAATGTTCTACGAACGCAAGCCGGACCTGGTCGACATCGTCACCCAGGTCGCCACGCATCGCGCACTGGTCGAACGCGCCATCCAGCATCGCGCCGCGACGATTGTGCAAAAGCCGTTCGGGCTCAATATCGACGATTGCCGTGCCATGGCAGAGGCGGCGCGCAAGGCCAACCTGTTCCTGGCAGTGCATGAGAATTTCCGCTTCCAGGTGCCGATGCGCAGAATTATCGATCTGTTGAAGCAAGGCGCGATCGGCGAACCGAACTGGGCGCGGGTCAGCTTCCGCACCGGCTATGACATCTATAAAGGCCAGCCGTATCTGATGAAGGAAGAGCGCTTCGCCCTGATGGATTTGGGCGTGCACGTGATGGACCTGGCGCGCGTGTTCATGGGCGAAGTCGCGCATCTATCGGCGGAATTGCAGCGGCGCAACCCGAAGGTGCGCGGCGAGGACACGGTTACGACGATGCTGAAGCATCGCAATGGCGGCGTCTCCATCGTCGAGTGCACCTATGAGGCGCGCCGCACGCCGGACATCTTCCCGGAGACGCGGATCGAGCTGGAGGGACCGCGCGGCGCCATCCTGCTGAAGCCGGGTTCCGTGCTGGAAGTGACGGTCGACGGCCAGATGACGAAGGAAGATGCCGACGCACCGGTGCTGCCCTGGGCGGAACGGCCGTGGCACATCATCCAGGAGAGCGTGTACGCGACCTGCGAACATATCCTGGAAGCGTTCCGCGCTGGCAAGCCGGCGTCGGTTTCGGCGGACGACAATGTGAGGACGTTCGAACTGTGCGAGATCGCTTACGCGGCGGCGCGCGAGAAGCGGGCGATCGAGGTTCGCGGCACCTAGCCATCGGGGCCTCGCGCCATCGCGAGGCCCCTTCCAGATCCTGCTTTAGCTTACGAACGCGCAGACATGGACTGCGTTGTTGTTGTGGACCAGTGCGGCGCTGCGCACAGTGCCGCCCTCCATCCGCCAATCCTCGCCCAATCCGACGGCCGGGAAGCGCTGCATCGGGCCGTTCTGCACCGCCCGCAGCAGTTCCCGCGCCTCGCGGAATTCCCCGTCCCGCCGGTCGGGAGCGGCGCCCACCGCGTCGATCGCATAGCTGCGCACCAGCTTCGGCGCCAGTTGGGCGTAGGTGTCCGGCGCATCGAACAGATCCAGCCCGACGATCCGTCCATCGACCACGAAGATCGCTCCTGCCTGGGTGGGCTGCGGCGCCAGCCTAGCGATATGATGGTCGATGTTTGGACGCTGCTGCTCATACACATCGCTCATCGCCGCCGTCGGCGAGTGCACGCGTGCACGGCTGGCAGTGGCGGCGACATTGGCCCAAACCGATTGCTGGTTCGAACGCGGCGCCCCCACCGTCGCCATGGCGGCCGCGACGTCGCGCATCTTCTCCGCCCGGCCGCGCGCATTATAGGCGCGATCGGACGACGTGAAAT